>NZ_WWCX01000018.1:0-98510 GCF_009857655.1 Duganella vulcania | reverse complement strand
TGGGCGGTGCCGGCGCGCGGCCCCGGTGCGCGCGCCTGCTGCACGCCGGGCTGGTTGTGCAGGTCGGTGTCGACCAGGCCGCGCTCGATGTCGCTGGCGGCCTGCTGCATCACGCTGCGCGGCTTGGGGTGCTGGGCGTCCGGCGACTCGTCGCGTTCGTGCGGCATGCGCTTGGCGCCGTCGTTCTTGACCTGGGCTTTGGTGTTGATGTGTGCGTCCTTCATGGCTGCCTCCTGTTCTTGTGGCCGCAACCATCTTAACCAGTTGTTTTTAGCACGGTCGCCACATTGAATTTTGACAACTCCCAGCCGAAGTCGTTTATCATTTGGACACTTTTTCCACGCCCTTAACGATCAGGATGTTTGCATGAGCACTGCCGTGAATCTGGAACACGACGCCCACGCGCCGTCGGCCAACTGCCCCAATTGCGAGGCGGTGGTCAGCGGCCACTTCTGCGCCAACTGCGGCCAGGAAGCCATCCTGCACCACGCCAGCACGCGCGAATTCCTGCACGAGTTCATCGGCCACTACGTGGCGCTGGAGGGCAAGCTGTGGGGCACCGTGATGCGCCTGCTGTTCCGGCCCGGCGCGCTGACCCTGGAATACATCCGCGGCCGCCGCGTGCGCTTTGTGCAGCCGCTGCGCCTGTACCTCACGCTGAGCCTGGTGTTCTTCGCGCTGATGAAGCTCACCAGCGGCTTCGACCCCGGCACGGAAGAGAGCAAGCCTGAACCCGCCGTCGCCACCACGGCGGCGGACGCGGCGCGCAAGGCCGCCAAGGTGCCGTCGGCGGCGCCCGGACAGCCCGAGGCCTCCACGCCCGAGGAGGCGGACAGCAGGCGCGCCGCCGAAGCGGCGATCGCGGCCATGCAAAAAGATTTCAAGCTGGAGGAATCCGCCAGCGCGCAAGCCAAGAAGGCGAAAGGCGGCACCGACGTCGATTTCACGCTGCTCGACAAGGACGGCGACTTCCTCAACCGCTGGCCGACGCTCCGGCACAAATGGCAGGCCTTCGAAGACCTGCCCGGCGGCGAGAAGGGCAAGGTCTTCACGGAAGGCTTCTACCACTACGCGCCGTACGCGATCTTCTGCCTGATGCCGGTGTTCGCGCTGATGCTCAAGGTGCTGTACCTCGGCTCGGGCAAGCGCTTCGGCGAGCACCTGCTGTTCGCGCTGCACACCAACGCCTTTGCCTTCTTCATCTACAGCGTGATCCTGGTGATGCCGTTCGGCCCCGTGAATTTCGTGCTGTGGTGCTGGCTGCTGGGCTACCTGCCGTGGGCCATGCGGCGCGTGTACGGCGGCAGCCGCTGGGGCGTGTTCCTGCGCTGGGGCACGCTGATGACGTTTTACTCGATCGCCATCGGCGTGGCGGTGTTCCTGTCGATGATGGCCGGGATCATGAGCATCGGCGCCCACTGAGCCGCCGCCGGGGTCCTTGCAGTCTGGCGGCGCGCACACTATACTGCGCAAAATACTGTTTAAACGTACAGTCGTGAGGCGGGCGGGCGATGGCACAAGCCTGCGTTATGGGTTACCCTGCTGCGTGTCGCCGACCTCACCCCCTAGCCGAGATTTTTATGACCGCCACGCACGCCGTATATCAAACCATCGCACTGGTCGTGCGCCAGAACACCGACGGCATCGCCGAATCGGTGCGCAGCGTGGTCGACCTGCTGCAGCGCGACGGCTACACCGCGGTGTTTGAAGAGCAGACCGCCGCCCATCTGGGCTTCGCGATGGACCGGGTGCGGGTGATGAGCGCCACCGAAATCGGCGCCCACTGCGACGCCGCCATCGTCATGGGCGGCGACGGCACCATGCTGGGCATCGCGCGCCAGCTGGCGCCGTTCGACGTGCCGCTGATCGGCATCAACCAGGGCCGCCTGGGCTTCATGACCGACATCCCGCTCGACGCCATGCTCGACGTGCTGCCCAAGATCCTGGCCGGCCGCTACAAGGCCGAGCGCCGCACGCTGCTCGAAGGGCGCGTGGTGCGCAACGGCGCCACCATCCACGTCGGCCTGGCCGTCAACGATGTCGTGGTCTCGCGCGGCGCCGGCGCCGGCATGGCCGAGCTGCGGGTCGACGTCGACGGCCACTTCATGTACAACCAGCGCTCCGACGGCTTGATCATCTCCACGCCCACCGGCTCGACCGCCTACGCGCTGTCGGCCGGCGGCCCGCTGCTGCATCCGAGCCTGGGCGGCGTGGTGCTGGTGCCGATCGCGCCGCACGCGCTGTCGAACCGGCCCATCGTGCTGCCCGAGTCCAGCGAGATCGTGGTGGAGATCGTGCGCGGGCGCGACATCAGCGTCAACTTCGACATGCAGACCTTCGCCAGCCTGACGGCGCAGGACCAGATCTTCATCCAGCGTTCGCCGCACTCGATCACCTTCCTGCACCCGGAAGGCTGGAGCTACTACAACACGCTGCGCGAAAAGCTGCACTGGAACGAACATCCTTCCGTTGAAGGCAAACTCAATTAACCTCACCAGGCTTCCATGCTCCGCACCTTGTCCATCCGCGATTTCGTCATTGTCGACACCATCGAACTGGAATTCTCCGCAGGCTTCACCGTCTTCACCGGCGAGACCGGCGCCGGCAAATCGATCCTGATCGACGCGCTGACGCTGGCGCTGGGCGGCCGCGGCGACGCCAGCGTGGTGCGCGAGGGCGCGGCCAAGGCCGACATCACGGCGGACTTCGCGCCCAGCGAGCAGGCGCGCGACTGGCTGGCCGCCAACGAGTTCGCGGCGGAGGAGGGCGGCGCGCTGCTGCGCCGCGTGATCGACAACGCCGGCCGCAGTAAGGCCTACATCAACGGCATCGCGGCCACGGCGGCGCAGCTGCGCGAGCTGGGCGACATGCTGGTCGACATCCACGGCCAGCACGCGCACCAGTCGCTGATGAAGACCGAGGCGCAGCGCGTGCTGCTCGACGGCCAGGCCGGCGCAGGCGGCGACGTCAAGGCGGTGACGCTGGCGTACAAGGCATGGCGCGCGCTGGCGCGGCAGCTGGAGGAGTTCGAGACCAACGCCGCCAACGTGCTGTATGAGCGCGAGCGGCTGGAGTGGCAGGTCAACGAGCTGGAAAAGCTGGCCGTCAAGCCGGGCGAGTGGGCCGAGGTGACCAATGAGCAGAGCCGCCTGTCGCACGCGGCCAGCCTGCTGGAGGGCGCGCAGGAGGCGCTGGCGGTGATCTCGGAGGCGGAGGAGCATCCTATCCTGTCGCAGCTGTCGTCGCTGAACCAGAAGCTGGGCAAGCTGGCCGGCATCGACACCGGCCTGCAGGCCATCGTCGACCTGATCGAGCCGGCGCGCATCCAGTTGCAGGAGGCCGTGTATGCGCTCAACGATTACCTCGACCGGGTCGACCTCGATCCCGAGCGGCTGCGCAGCGTGGAGGCGCGCATGGACGCGATCCATTCGGCGGCGCGCAAGTTCCGCGTCGGCGAGGAGCAGCTGCCGGAGGAGCATGCCAAGCTGGCCGAGCGCCTGTCGCGGATCGCCGACGCCAGCGACATCGAAGGCCTGCGCAAGCAGGAGGAAAAACTCAAGGCCGCGTACATGGAGCAGGCGCGGCGCCTGTCCGCCACGCGCGCCACGGCGGCCCGCCAGCTGAGCGACGCCGTCACCAAGGCGATGCAGGAACTGAACATGACGGGCGGCCGTTTCGAGGTCGCGCTCAACGCCGGCGAGCCTGGCGCGCATGGGCTGGAGCAGGTCGAGTTTCTGGTGGCCGGCCACGCGGGCGTGGCGCCACGGTCCTTGGCCAAGGTGGCGTCGGGCGGCGAACTGGCGCGCATCTCGCTGGCCATTTCCGTGATCACCTCGAACGCCACCACCACGCCGACACTGATCTTCGATGAAGTCGACAGTGGCATCGGCGGCGGCGTGGCCGAAGTGGTGGGGCGCCTGCTGCGCCGCCTGGGCCAGGAGCGCCAGGTGTTGTGCGTGACGCACTTGCCGCAGGTGGCCAGCCAGGCCGGCCAGCACTTCCAGGTGGCCAAGGGCACGCTGGAAAACGGCAAGACCGCCTCGCGCATCGACGTGCTGGACGCCAAGGCCCGCGTCGAGGAAGTGGCGCGCATGCTGGGCGGCCTGGAAATCACCGCCACCACCCGCAAGCACGCGCGCGAGCTGCTGGCCTCTTGATTCCCCTCAGCCGCGGCGCGCGGCTGGCGGTGATAAAACGCGCTATGATATTCAATGCCTGTCCAAGGTGAATATATGAGCGCGATTACTGTTCTCGATTTATCGGAAGAAATGCATCGTGCGCTGCAGGCGCGCGCGTCGCAGAATGGCCGCAGCGCCGAGGCTGAGGTGCTGGATATTCTTGAGAAGGCATTACGGTCTGACACGCGCCTGAAAATCGGCTCCGAACTGGCGGCCTTCGGGAAATCGTTCGGGGGAGTGGTATTGGCCGATGCGCGTGATCAGGCTCCGCTAAAGCCGGCAGAATACGAATGATCATCCTTGATACCAATGCCGTTTCGGAACCGATGAAGCCGAGCGGCAGCCCGGCTGTGCAGGCATGGCTAGACCGGCATCCCGCCGAAAATCTTTATTTAACCGCCACCAGCCTGGCAGAACTATTGGTTGGAATTGAGATTGCGGATCTTGCCGTTCGATCAGGCTGCTACGGCGCTTACCTATGCGTCACTGATGGCCCGCGCTCGCGCCACTGGACGCATCCTGTCTTTGGCTGACGGCCAAATTGCAGCGATTGCCGAATCGCGGCACTTTGTCGTTGCGACACGCGATACCGCACCATTTAACGCTATCAGCCTTCAAGTGATAAACCCTTGGACGGCCTGAATCTCGGTGGGCGGCTTCGAGTTTGACATGGGCGCCGGCGCTGATTTCCAACCACCGCCGCGCCAGGCTATCTATAATGGCAAGCTGTCCTATACACGCTGCCATTGGCCGACATGACCTTCTTAAAAGAACCTCCCCACAAGCACGGCACCGTTGGCCGTAGCGCCATCGTGCTGGTCAACCTGGGCACGCCCGACGCGCCCACCCGTTCGGCGGTGCGCCGCTACCTGAAGGAATTCCTGTCCGATCCGCGCGTGGTGGAAATTCCGCGCGCGGTCTGGTGGTTCATCCTCAACCTGATCATCCTGCCGTTCCGTTCCGGCCAGTCGGCGAAGAAATACGCGTCGATCTGGACCCGCGAGGGCTCGCCGCTGAAGGTGCACACCGCCGCCCAGGCCCTGCTGCTGCGCGGCGCGCTCGGCGAACGCGGCCACGAGAACCTGACCGTGGCCATGGCCATGCGCTACGGCTCGCCGTCGCTGCCGGAGGTGCTGTCCAAGCTCAAGGCCGACGGCGTCGGGCGCATCGTCGTGCTGCCCGCCTATCCGCAGTATTCCGGCACCACCACCGGCTCGATCTACGACGCCGTGTTCGAGCACTATGGCACGGTGCGCAATATTCCCGAGCTGCGCTTCGTGCGCAACTACCACGACCACGACGGCTACATCCGCGCGCTGCGCGACTCGGTGCAGGCGCACTGGGACGCGCACGGCCGTCCGGACAAGCTGGTGCTGAGCTTCCACGGCGTGCCCAAGCGCACGCTGATGCTGGGCGACCCCTACCACTGCGAATGCCTGAAGACCGCGCGCCTGCTGGCCACCGCGCTGAAACTGACGCCGGATCAATATGTGGTCACTTTCCAGTCGCGCTTCGGCAAGGCCGAGTGGCTGCAGCCCTACACCGCGCCCACCATCGCCCAGCTGGCGCGCGACGGCGTCCGGCGCGTGGACGTGCTGTGCCCCGGCTTTACCAGCGACTGCCTGGAAACGCTGGAGGAAATCTCGATGGAGGTGCGGCACGACTTCGAGCAGGCCGGCGGCAAAGAGTTCCACTACATCCCCTGCCTGAACGAAACCCCGGCCTGGATCGCCGCGATGGCGGAAATTGCCGAGCAGCACATGATCGGCTGGCCGACCCAGATGGCGCCGGCCCAGCACGATGAATTGAGGAAAGACGCGGAAACCGGCCGCGCGGCCGCCCTCAAACTGGGCGCCGCCGACTGAAAAGAGGCAAACTTGCCACAATTGCCCGCTTACGCCATCATCAGCACTTGCGGTCGATGAGTGCCAGCCTGTTAAAATACCCGACTGACGGGATCGGCTGCGTAGCAGATCCATGCCGTCGCCAGGACGATGTAGACCAGGATGGATGCTGCGATCAGTGGCAACTTCATGATGGATGCACTCCCTGAAAACCTGCCGCGACGGTTGTCTTTAGTACATCTTAGACGCTGCGCTGCAAAAGAGTAGAGCCTGCACAGACGAAGTTTTGTAACGCTTGATACATCAGGCCGCTTGCGGGGCAGCGGCGGCAAATGGCGCCAGGAATAACCCTTGAAAAGGTAGGTTATCGCCCCATTTGCTGCTGGTGCAGTATGAAAAGTAATGTCAAACAAATACGATAGTAGGAGTCTATAGATGCAAGATCAGGAAAACCAAGCCGTACCTAATCCAGAGGCGGCAGCTGCCGCTGCGTCGGCCCCGCCATCGACTCCTGACCAGCCTTCGCTGGAGGAGCAGCTGTCGGCCACCGAAGCGAAACTGGCCGAGATGCACGACGCCTTCATGCGCGCCAAGGCCGACGGCGAAAACATCCGTCGCCGCGCCCAGGAAGACGTGGCCAAGGCCCACAAATTTGCCGTCGAGAGCTTTGCCGAGGCCATGGTGCCGGTCAAGGACAGCCTGGAAATGGCGCTCAAGGTGGAAACGCCGTCGGTCGAATCGCTGAAGGAAGGCGTGGAAATGACGCTCAAGCAGCTGACCTCGGCGTTCGAGAAGAACCGCCTGCTGGAAATCTTGCCGGCCCAGGGCGAGAAGCTGGACCCGAACAAGCACCAGGCCGTCGCCGTGGTGCCTGCCGACCAGGAAGCCAATACGGTAGTTTCCGTATTGCAAAAAGGCTATATGATCGCGGACCGCCTGCTGCGTCCCGCCATCGTGACCGCGGCACAGGCGAAATAAGAAAATATTTTTGCCCGCGCGCCGAACTAAGCACTTGAAAACATACAGCTTTTCCACATATTAGTACCATCTGAACTTTAGCAAATAAGGAAGAAAAATCATGGGTAGAATTATCGGTATCGATCTGGGAACCACGAATTCCTGCGTTTCCATCATGGAAAACGGTCAGCCAAAGGTAATCGAAAACGCCGAAGGCGCGCGCACGACGCCCTCGATCATTGCTTACCAAGAAGATGGTGAAATCCTCGTCGGCTCGCCGGCCAAGCGCCAGGCAGTGACCAATCCGAAAAACACGCTGTTCGCCGTCAAGCGCCTCATCGGCCGCAAGTTCGACGAAAAAGAAGTGCAGAAGGACATCGGCCTGATGCCTTACTCGATCATGAAAGCCGACAACGGCGACGCATGGATCGGCGTGCGCGACAAGAAACTGGCCCCGCCGCAAATCTCGGCTGAAGTGCTGCGCAAGATGAAGAAAACGGCGGAAGACTACCTCGGTGAAGAAGTCACCGAAGCCGTCATCACCGTGCCTGCGTACTTCAACGACTCGCAGCGCCAGGCCACCAAGGACGCCGGCCGCATCGCGGGCCTGGACGTCAAGCGCATCATCAACGAACCAACCGCTGCCGCGCTGGCATTCGGCCTGGACAAGACCGACAAGGGCGACCGCAAGATCGCCGTGTATGACCTGGGCGGCGGTACCTTCGACGTGTCGATCATCGAGATCGCCGACGTCGATGGCGAAAAACAATTCGAAGTGCTGTCGACCAACGGCGACACCTTCCTGGGCGGCGAAGACTTCGACCAGCGCATCATCGATTACATCATCGACGAGTTCAAGAAGATCAACGGCCTGGACCTGAAAAAAGATCCGATCGCCCTGCAGCGCATCAAGGCCTCGGCCGAGCGCGCGAAGATCGAACTGTCGTCGTCGCAGCAGACCGAGATCAACGAGCCGTACATCGCCATGGCGAACGGCGCGCCGGTCCACCTGACGCTGAAGATGACCCGCGCCAAGCTGGAATCGCTGGTGGAAGAGCTGATCAACGCCACCATCGAGCCATGCCGCACCGCGATCAAGGACGCCGGCGTCAAAGTGTCCGACATCGACGACATCATCCTGGTCGGCGGTATGACCCGCATGCCGAAGGTGCAGGAAAAAGTTAAGGAGTTCTTCGGCAAGGACCCACGCAAGGACGTGAACCCGGACGAAGCCGTCGCTGTCGGCGCCGCGATCCAGGGCTCCGTGCTGTCGGGCGAGCGCAAGGACTTGCTGCTGCTGGACGTGACGCCTCTGTCGCTGGGTATCGAAACCCTGGGCGGCGTGATGACCAAGATGATCCACAAGAACACCACGATTCCTACCAAGTTCTCGCAAGTGTTCTCGACCGCCGACGACAACCAGCCTGCGGTGACCATCAAGGTCTACCAGGGCGAGCGTGAAATCGCGGCCGGCAACAAGGGCCTGGGCGAATTCAATCTGGAAGGCATCCCGCCGGCAGCACGCGGCACGCCACAGATCGAAGTGACCTTCGACATCGACGCCAACGGCATTCTGCACGTCGGCGCGAAAGACAAGGCCACCGGCAAAGAGAACAAGATCACGATCAAGGCCAACTCCGGCCTGACCGAAGCCGAGATCCAGAAGATGGTGAAGGACGCCGAAGTCAACGCCGAAGAAGACAAGAAAGTGAAAGAGCTGGCCGAGTCGCGCAACCAGGCCGACGCGCTGGTGCACTCGACCCGCAAGTCGCTGACCGAATACGGCGACAAGCTGGAAGCGGGCGAGAAGGAGAAGATCGAAGCGGCGATCACCGACCTGGAAGGTTCGATCAAGGCCGGCGACAAGGCCGAGATCGACGCCAAGGTGGCCGCGCTGTCGACCGCTTCGCAGAAGCTGGGCGAGAAGATGTACGCTGACATGCAGGCGCAGCAAGCCGCTGCCGGCGGCGGCGCCGAAGGCGGCG
Organism: Duganella vulcania; assembly: GCF_009857655.1. NCBI lineage: Bacteria > Pseudomonadati > Pseudomonadota > Betaproteobacteria > Burkholderiales > Oxalobacteraceae > Duganella > Duganella vulcania. The sequence goes on along the minus strand of NZ_WWCX01000018.1, from coordinate 89,546 downwards.
CTGGCCAGCAGGGCGCGGGCGCCGAGCAGGCCAAGCCACAGGACGACGTGGTGGACGCCGACTTCAAAGAAGTCAAAGACAGCAAGTAATCGGCAAGTAAGATCGCCATCCCCGCGCAGGCGGGGAGGACGAGCGCCGAGCCGTGCGGCCGTGGAAACGGCACCGGCTCGGCTTTTTAGCATAAACAGTACATCAGTATAAATACAGCAAGGTGCCGACAATATGGCAAAGCGAGATTTCTACGAGACACTTGGTGTCGCCAAAAACGCGTCGGAAGACGAGATCAAGAAGTCGTATCGCAAACTGGCGATGAAGTACCATCCGGACCGCAATCCGGATAGCAAAGAGTCGGAAGAAAAATTCAAGGAAGTCAAAGAAGCCTACGAGATGCTGACCAATCCGGAGAAGCGCGAGGCGTATGACCGCTATGGTCACGCCGGCGTCGACCCGAACATGGGCGGCGGAGGCGGCTTCGGTGGTGGCGCGGGCGGCTTCGGCGACGCCTTCGGCGACATCTTCGGCGACATCTTCGGTGGCGGCCGCGGCCGCAGCCAGGGCCCGCAGGTGTACCGCGGCGCCGACCTGCGCTACAACCTGGAGATCACGCTGGAGCAGGCCGCGCACGGCTTCGACACCACCATCCGCGTGCCGTCCTGGGACAAGTGCGACACCTGCCACGGTACCGGCGCCAAGCCGGGCACCTCGCCGGTGACGTGCTCGACCTGCGCGGGCCACGGCCAGGTGCGCATGCAGCAGGGCTTCTTCAGCATCCAGCAGACCTGCCCGAAATGCCACGGCACCGGCAAGATCATTCCGGAGCCATGCGCCGCATGCTCGGGCCAGGGCCGCATCAAGCGCAACAAGACGCTGGAAGTGAAGATCCCGGTCGGCATCGACAACGGCATGCGCATCCGCTCGTCCGGCAACGGCGAGCCGGGCACCAACGGCGGGCCGTCGGGCGATTTGTATGTGGAGATCCACATCAAGCCGCACAGCGTGTTCCAGCGCGAGGGCGACGACCTGCATTGCGAGATGCCGATCTCGTTCGCCAAGGCGGCTTTGGGCGGCGACATCGAGGTTCCGACATTGTCTGGTAAAGTATCGTTCACGATTCCCGAAGGCACCCAGTCGGGCAAGACCTTCCGCCTCAAGGGCAAGGGCATCAAGGGCGTGCGTTCCGGCTTCGCGGGCGACCTGTTCTGCCACGTGGCGGTCGAGACCCCGGTCAAGCTGACCGAGAAGCAGAAGGACATGTTGCGCGATTTCGAGAAGCTGACCACCGAGGGCGGCGCCAAGCACAGCCCGCAAAGCAAGACCTGGCGCGACAAGGTAAAGGATTTTTTTGAGTAGCCAGTTGAGTAACTGCGACGTCACGCAGTCTTGGTAATATCGGACCGCCGCGCCACCTTTCCGGGTGGACCGGCGGTCTTCTTATGTACGAGAGGAGCATCATGAGTGATCTGGACAACAGCAATTCCCCGTTGCGCGACCTGCTGGACAACAACCGCCGCTGGGCCGAATCCGAAGTCGAACGCGACCCGGACTTCTTCAACCGCCTGGCGCAACAAGCCTCGCCGGAGTACCTGTGGATAGGCTGCTCGGACAGCCGGGTGCCGGCAAATGAGCTGCTGGGCCTGGCGCCTGGCGACGTTTTCGTCCACCGCAACATCGCCAACGTGGTGGTGCATTCGGACCTGAACGCGCTGTCGGTGCTGCAGTTCGCCATCGACGTGCTGAAGGTGAAGCACGTGATCATCGTCGGCCACTACGGCTGCAAGGGCGTGCACGCGGCGATGACCGGCACCCGCGTCGGCCTGGCCGACAACTGGCTGCGCCATGTGCAGGACGTGCACCAGAAGCACGAGCGCTATCTGGGCGATGTCCTGACCAGCAAGCTGCGCGCCGAGCGCATGTGCGAGCTCAACGTGGTGGAGCAGGTGTCCAACGTCTGCCAGACCACCATCGTGCAGGACGCGTGGGACCGTGGCCAGGACGTGACGGTGCACGGCTGGGTCTACGGCCTGAAGGACGGCAAGCTGCACGACCTGGAGATGACCGTCGCCGCCGCCCACGAGCTGCAGCCGCGCGTGGCCAAGCGTCTGAGCGCGTATGAGGCGGACCTGGGCTGATCCGCGTTGCCGCTGGCAGAGAGTTGGCTTTGTGCCGTAGAATGGATTGATTCTTGCTTGCAGTAAGGCCATGAACTCTCTTCCATACTCCGCATGACGGCCATGAAACATTTACGTATCGTGGTCGTCAACACCATCATCCTGGCCGGCGACGAGGATGACGAGGCGCTGCGCGCGCAGGCCGAGCGGGCCCGCGCGCTGCGCATCGGCCTGCTGGAGGCGGGCTACGACATCGTCGCCTCGCTGCCGCCGGACATGTACCTGCCCGAGCGCATCGCGCAACTGCAGCCCGACATGATCATCGTCGACGCCGAATCCGACGCGCGCGACGTGCTGGAACACATCGTCATCGCCACCCGTGACGAGCGCCGCCCCATCGTCATGTTCACCGAGAGCGACGACACCGAGAGCATGGAGGCCGCCATGGCGGCCGGCGTGTCGGCCTACATCGTGGCCGGCCTGCAGAGCGACCGCATCAAGCCGGTGCTGCAGGTGGCGCTGGCGCGCTTCAAGCGCGAGCAGAAGCTGCTGGACGAACTGTCCGACACCAAGAGCAAGCTGGCCGAGCGCAAGATCATCGAGCGCGCCAAGGGCCTGTTAATGGAGCGCCAACGTTTCAGCGAAGAGCAGGCCTACCAAAAGCTGCGCAGCATGGCCATGAGCAAGAACCTCAAGCTGTCCGAGGTGGCCCAGCGCATCATCGACGTCGAAGATTTACTGGGCTGACGCCCGTCCAAAATGATGCACCGCGCAATCGCGGTGCGTTTTCCGCCCCACCGCACGGCACTCCGATCCGCCCCATCCCCCTGGCTTTCCCCTGCAAACTTGCTGGCATGGACATTGCATAGCCTGTAAGCAAGCGCAACGGTGCGCTTGATGTACCTCGCCAACGGCGGTGAGGTCCACCAGACAACGACGTCTACACACGTGAATCCGTTCACGTTGGGTAGACTTTTTTTTTGCCGTTTTGTTCTGCTGACTACATAAGGGATTTGCGATGGAATATGAAAAGCCACGAGCAGGGAACGACCTGCCATCCGATGCGAACACTGTAAACACCAAGCGTCGGCAAATCATTCATGGCGCAGGTCTTGTAGCAGGGGGAAGCATGTTGGGATTGGCAACGGGTGGGGTGTGGGCGGCGGGTTCGGACAAGCCGGAGAAGGAAGAAATCAAGATCGGCTTCATTCCGCTGACCGACTGCGCGTCGGTGGTGATGGCCTCGGTGCTGGGCTTCGACAAGAAATACGGCGTCAAGTTCGTGCTGAGCAAAGAGGCCTCGTGGGCCGGCGTGCGCGACAAGCTGGCCAACGGCGACCTGGACGCAGCCCATGTGCTGTATGGCCTGCTGTACGGCGTGCAGATGGGCATCGGCGGCCAGAAGAAGGACATGGCGGTGCTCATGGGCCTGAACAACAACGGCCAGGCCATCACGCTGTCGAAGAAGCTGGCCGACAAGGGCGCGGTCGATGGCGCGTCGCTGGCCAAGCTGATGCAGACCGACAAGCGCGAATACACCTTCGCCCAGACCTTCCCGACCGGCACCCACGCGATGTGGTTGTACTACTGGCTGGCCGCCAACGGCATCAATCCGATGAAGGACGCCAAGGTCATCACCGTGCCGCCGCCGCAGATGGTGGCCAATATGCGGGTCGGGAACATGGACGGCTTCTGCGTGGGCGAGCCGTGGGGTCACCGCGCCATCATGGACGGCGTCGGCATCACCGCCACCACCACCCAGGACATCTGGAAGGACCATCCCGAGAAGGTGCTCGGCTCGACGCTGGAATTCGCGAAGAAGCATCCGAACACCTGCCGCGCGATGATGGCCGCCATCCTTGACGCCAGCAAATGGATCGACGCCTCGCTGGCCAACAAGAACAAGATGGCCGAGGTGATCGCCGACAAATCCTACGTCAACACCAGCAAGGACGCGATCGACCAGCGCATCATGGGCCGCTACCAGAATGGCCTGGGCAAGACCTGGGACGACCAGAACTACATGAAGTTCTACAACGACGGCGCGGTCAACTTCCCTTACCTGTCGGACGGCATGTGGTTCATGACGCAGCACCGCCGCTGGGGCCTGCTGAAGGACGATCCGGATTACCTGGCCGTGGCCACCTCGGTCAACCAGATCGATTTGTACAAGGAAGCCGCGGCGATGACCAAGACACCGGTGCCGAAAAGCCCGCTGCGCACGTCGAAGCTGATGGATGGTTCCGTTTGGGACGGCAAGAACCCGAAAGCGTTCGCCGCCTCGTTCAAGATCAAAGCCTGATGAGGGAATGCCATGAACGCCATGCTCCAACCTGAAAGCGCCGCGCCCGTGCCGGCGGTTGTAGAAGTTGATGCGGCGCCGGTCCGCCGTCCACGCCGCCCGCTGGCCGCCAACGCGTCGACGCGCGCGCGGCAGCAGGTGTCCGCCACCGCGATGAAGATCGTCGCGCCGTTGCTGGGCGCCGCGCTGCTGGTGCTGGTCTGGCAGATCATCACCATCAACAACAGCAGCTTCCCGACGCCGCTGGTAACCTTGCAGGAAGCGGTCAAGCTGTTCTCCGATCCGTTCTACAGCAAAAGCCCGAACGACCAGGGCATAGGCTGGAACGTGCTCGCTTCGCTGCAGCGCGTGGCGGTGGGCTTCGGATTGGCGGCGCTGGTCGGCATCCCGCTGGGCTTTGTGATCGGCCGCGTGCAGTTCATCGGCAGCATGTTCGGGCCGATCATCAGTTTGCTCAAGCCGGTGTCGCCGCTGGCCTGGCTGCCTATCGGCCTGCTGGTGTTCAAGTCCGCCAACCCGGCCGCCATCTGGTCGATCTTCATCTGCTCGATCTGGCCGATGATCATCAACACCGCCGTCGGCGTGCAGCGCGTGCCGCAGGATTACATGAACGTGGCGCGGGTGCTCAACCTGACGGAGTGGAAGGTGCTGACCAAGATCCTGCTGCCGTCCGCGCTGCCCTACATCCTGACCGGCGTGCGCCTGTCGATCGGCACCGCGTGGCTGGTGATCGTCGCGGCCGAGATGCTGACCGGCGGCGTGGGCATCGGCTTCTGGGTGTGGGACGAGTGGAACAACCTCAATGTCCCGCACATCATCATCGCCATCGTCGCCATCGGCGTGGTCGGGCTGATGCTGGAGCAGGCGCTGATGGCGCTGGCCCGCGCCTTCACCTACGAACAAGTATCCAACTAAAGGAGCGCGATCATGGACGAGCCAAAATTCATCGATATCGAAGGCGTGGAGATGGTGTTCCACACCCGGAAGGGCGTATTCCACGCGCTGCGCGAGATCGACCTGACGGTGCGCAAGGGAGAGTTCATCACGCTGATCGGCCATTCGGGCTGCGGCAAGTCGACCTTGCTGAACCTGATCGCCGGCCTGCTCAAGCCCACGGACGGCGTGCTGTTGTGCGCCAACCGCGAGATCGCCGGGCCGTCGCCGGAGCGCTCGGTGGTGTTCCAGAACCACTCGCTGCTGCCGTGGCTGACCTGCTACGAGAACATCCACCTCGGCGTGGAGCGCGTGTTCGGCAAGACCGAAACGCGCAGCCAGCTGCGCGAGCGCACCTTGCAGGCCTTGGCGCTGGTCGGCCTGACGGCGGCGGAAGGCAAGCGTCCGCACGAGATCTCGGGCGGCATGAAGCAGCGTGTCGGCATCGCCCGCGCGCTGGCGATGGAGCCCAAGGTGCTGTTGATGGACGAGCCGTTCGGCGCGCTCGACGCGTTGACGCGCGCGCACCTGCAGGACGAGCTGTTGAAGATCGTCGCCGCCACCAAGTCGACCGTGGTGATGGTCACGCACGATGTGGACGAGGCGGTACTGCTGTCCGACCGCATCGTGATGATGACCAACGGCCCGGCCGCCACCATCGGCGAGATCGTCGACGTGCGGCTGGATCGTCCGCGCGACCGCGTGGCGCTGGCGCAGGATGCGCGCTACGGCGAGTACCGCACGGCGGTGCTGGAGTTCTTGTACCGCAAACAGGCGCATCCCGCGAAGGAAGCCGCCTGATGGATATGACCACGCCCCCACTGGCGCCGGAGAGCGCCGACACCAAGGCGCTGTCCGGTGAAGTGTTCGGCGCGTTGATCAATCTGTCGGGCCGCCGGCGCTTCCTGTCGCAGCGCATCGTGCTGTACGCGCTGCTGGCGTCGCAAGGGCAGCAGGACGCTGCCGCCATCGCGCAGGAGGCGCTGGCGGTGTTCCGTGGCGCGAACAAGTCCCTGCTGGCCGAGAAGGATGGCCTGCCGGGTGTGTTCTGTACCGAACTGCGGGAGGCTTACTTCGGCAAGCTGGATGGCGACCGGCAGATCACCGCCTTCGCCGACTTGGGCGAATGCACCCTGAAGTCGATCGCACTGGGATCGCCGCAGACGGCGGAACTGCTGGCGGAGCTGGTGCGCATCACCACGCCGACGCTGGCGATCCTCAACACCATCACCAGCATCTACGAAGAGCAGGCGAAGAAGCACGCCCGCATGGTGCGCAAGCAGCTGCGTGGCGTGATCACCGATATCGACACCATCAACCGCCAGGCGCGGATGGTGGCCTTCAACGCACGCATCGTCGCGGCGAGGGCGGGGCACGCGGGCAAGGAATTTTCGGTGGTGGCGGGCGTGCTGTCCAACATCACCGGCGAGATCGATGAAATGGTCAACGCGGCGCTGGCCGCGGCAGGATAGTTAGAACTTCATGAGGAGAACATCATGGGCAGCGTAACCCTGGTAGGCGCCGGTCCCGGCGATCCGGAACTGTTGACGTTAAAGGCCGTCCACGCCATCGAACGCGCCGACGTGGTGTTGATCGACGATTTGGTCAATCCGGAGATACTCAACTTCGCGCCATCGACGGCGCGGGTGATCCAGGTCGGCAAGCGAGGCGGCTGCGCCTCCACGCCGCAGGAATTCATCGAGCGCCTGATGATCGCCGAGGCGCGCGCGGGGCACCGTGTGGTGCGCCTGAAGGGCGGCGATCCATATATGTTCGGGCGTGGCGGCGAAGAGCGGGCATCGCTGCGCGCGCATGGCATCGAGGTGGACGTGGTACCGGGCATCAGCAGCGGCCTGGCCGCGCCGGCCAGCATCGGCATCCCTTTGACGCACCGCTCGTGGAGCCAGGGCGTGACCTTCGTCACGGGCCACGGCAAGGATGCAGAATCCGAACCCGAATGGAAAGCGCTGGCGCAGAGCGGCCTGACGCTGGTGATCTACATGGGCGTGGCCCGTGTGGACGCAATCCAGGCCGGCCTGCTGGCAGGCGGCGCGGCGGCCGACACGCCGGTGGCGGTGGTGCAATCGGCCACGCGCGACAACCAGCGCCAGTTGATCACAACCCTGGGCCAGCTGCCGCAAGCGCTGCGCGCCAGTGGCCTGGGCAGCCCAAGCATCATCGTCGTCGGCGACGTGGTGCGCTGCGCCGACGACATCCATGCACCGCTGGTGCGCACCGATAGCGTGCAATCGTGCACCGCAACATCGCACCGTGGCGGCGTAATCCAGGCCCGTCGCGGCCATCTCCCTCTGTAAACACGTGGCGAGCGGGCTGGCACAGCTCTTGCAATACAAAGGCTAAGGGATCAACGGCGATCCCCCCGAATACATCAGCCGACCCAATGGCGGGTTGGCAGGACAACGGCGTCCGCCCAACCCGGTCTTAGGTGACCTTGGTTGTGCGGGCGCCTTTTTGTTTTCTGAACGGGATAAAAAAATGGCCACCAAAGCTACCAGCATCAAGCTCTTTTCCATCTCGACGCCGCAGATGCGCGCGTTCCACCTGACCTGGATGGCGTTCTTCGTCTGCTTCTTCGCGTGGTTCGCCTGCGCGCCGCTGATGCCTGTGATTAAAGGTGAATTCGGCCTGAGCGTCGCGCAGATCGCCAACATCAATATCGCCGCAGTCGCCATCACCATCCTCGTGCGGCTGGTGGTCGGCCCGCTGTGCGACCACTTCGGCCCGCGCAAAACCTATACCGGCTTGCTGCTGCTCGGCTCCATCCCGGTGATCGGCGTGGCTTTCGCGCAGAGCTACGAGAGCTTCCTGTTCTTCCGCCTCGGGATCGGCGCGGCCGGCGCCAGCTTCGTCATCACGCAGTACCACACCTCGGTGATGTTCGCGCCTAAAGTGGTCGGCACCGCCAACGCCGCTGCCGCAGGCTGGGGCAATGCAGGCGGCGGCGTGGCACAAGCGACGATGCCCCTGCTGATGACCGCCATGATCATGCTGGGCGTGAGCGAAACCTACGGCTGGCGCGCCGCGCTGATCGTGCCGGGCGTCCTGATGATCATCATGGCCGGCGTCTACTACCGCTTTACGCAGGACTGCCCGCAAGGGAACTTCACCGAACTGCGCGCGGCCGGCATCGCCATCGAAGGCGGTAAAAAAGGCGGCTGGGAGAGCTTCAAGCTGGCCTCCGTCAACTACCGCGTATGGATGCTGTTCATTACCTACGGCGCCTGCTTCGGCATCGAGATCTTCATCCACAACATCGCCGCGATCTACTACGTCGACCACTTCAAACTGACGCTGGCCCAAGCCGGCATGGCGGCGGGCAGCTTCGGCCTGCTGGCGTTGTTCGCCCGTGCGCTGGGCGGCTGGGTGTCGGACAAATTCGCCGCCGCCGGCAACCTGAATAACCGCGTCACGTTGCTGTTCGTGCTGATGCTGGGCGAAGGCGCCGGCCTGCTGATGTTCGCCAACGCCGGCAGCGCCGCGCTGGCGATCGGCGCCATGCTGGTCTTCGGCCTGTTCACCCACATGGCCTGCGGCGCCACCTACGCCATCGTGCCTTTCGTCGACAAGCGCGCCCTGGGCGGCGTGGCCGGCATCATCGGCGCGGGCGGCAACGTCGGCGCCGTGGCCGCGGGCTTCCTGATGAAAGGCCTGGGCAATACGCAGCAGACGCTGAGCATCCTGGGCATCGTCGTCGGCGCATCCGCATTGTGTGCACTGGCGGCGCGCTTCAGCAGCAGCGCCGTCGAAGAAACCGCAACCGCCACCAAGCTGGCAGCTTAAGAGCTTAAGAGGACATCATGAAGATCATCGTTATCGGCCACGGCATGGTTGGCCACAAATTCCTGGAAAGCCTGGCCAACAGCGGCGCCGCCAACCTGCAGGTGACGGTGCTGTGCGAAGAGCCTCGCCCCGCCTACGACCGCGTGCACCTATCCGAATTCTTCTCCGGTAAATCGGCGGAAGACCTGTCGCTGGTGAAGCCGGGCTTCTTCGAGCGCGACGACATGGTGCTGCGGCTGAACACCCGCGCCACCCAGATCGACACCGCCGCCAAGACCGTCACCACGGCAGACGGCAATGTGCTGGACTACGACAAGCTGGTGATCGCCACCGGTTCCTTCCCGTTCGTGCCGCCGCTGCCGGGCAAGGAGCGCAAGGACTGCTTCGTCTACCGCACCATCGAAGACCTGGAAGCGATGCTCGAATGCGGCAAGCGCTCCAAGACCGGCGTCGTCATCGGCGGCGGCCTGCTGGGCCTCGAATGCGCCAAGGCGCTGCGCGACATGAACCTGGACACCCACGTGGTCGAATTCTCGCCGCGCCTGATGGCGGTGCAGGTGGACGACGGCGGCGCGCGCGTGCTGCGCCGGAAGATCGAGCAACTGGGCGTGACCGTCCACACGGGCAAGAACACCACCGCCATTGTCGATGGCGTCGACGGCACCCACCGCATGGAGTTCGCCGACGGCGGCCACCTGGACGCGGACATGATCGTGTTCTCGGCCGGTATCCGCCCGCGCGACATGCTGGCGCGCGAGAGCGGCCTGGCCATCGGCCCACGCGGCGGCATCGAGATCAACAACAACTGCGTCACCTCCAACCCGGACGTCTACGCCATCGGCGAGTGCGCGCTGTGGGGCGGTTTGATCTTCGGCCTGGTGGCGCCTGGCTACGAGATGGCGCGTGTCGCGGCCAAGCATATCCTTGGCGAGGCGGCGGAATTCGCCGGCGCCGATATGAGCACCAAGCTGAAACTGATGGGCGTGGACGTGGCCAGCATTGGCGACCCGCACGGCAAGGTCGAAGGCAGCCGCTCCTACCAGTTCACCGATGAGCGCAAGCAGATCTACAAGAAGATCGTCGTTTCCGATTGCGGCAAGTACCTGCTGGGCGGCGTGATGGTGGGCGACGCCAGCGAATACGGCACGCTGCTGCAGATGATGCTGAACAAAATCGAACTGCCGGAATCGCCGGAGTTCCTGATCCTGCCGCAGTCGGACGGCGCGGCCAAGCCGGGCCTGGGCGTGGACGCGCTGCCTGAAAGCGCGCAGATCTGCTCCTGCAACGACGTGTCCAAAGGCGCGTTGTGCGGCGCGGTGGCCGGTGGCGCCACCACCATCGGCGAACTGAAAAGCTGCACCAACGCCGGCACCTCCTGCGGCGGCTGCGTGCCGCTGGTGACGCAGGTGATGAAGGCCGAGATGAAAAAGCTCGGCATGGCCGTGAACAACCACGTGTGCGAACACTTCGCCTACTCGCGCCAGGAGCTGTTCCACCTGATCAAAGTAGGCCAGATCAAGACCTTCGGCGACCTGCTGGCCAAGCATGGCAAGGGCCTGGGCTGCGACGTCTGCAAACCGCTGGCCGCCAGCATCCTGGCCTCGGTATGGAACGACTTCGTGCTGAAGAAGGAACACGCCAGCCTGCAGGACACCAACGACTACTTCCTCGGTAACATCCAGAAGGACGGCACCTACTCGGTGGTGCCGCGCATGCCGGGCGGCGAAGTCACGGCCGATGGCCTGATCGCGGTCGGCATGGTCGCCAAGAAGTACCAGCTGTACACCAAGATCACCGGCGGCGCCCGCGTCGATTTGTTCGGCGCCCGCGTCGAGCAGCTGCCGCTGATCTGGGAAGAGCTGATCGCCGCCGGCTTTGAATCCGGCCACGCCTACGGCAAGTCGCTGCGCACGGTCAAATCCTGCGTCGGCTCGACTTGGTGCCGTTACGGCGTCGACGATTCCATCGGCCTGGCGATCGAACTGGAAAACCGCTACAAGGGCCTGCGCACGCCGCACAAGATCAAGTTCGGCGTATCGGGCTGCACCCGCGAGTGCGCCGAGGCGCAGGGCAAGGACGTCGGTGTGATCGCCACCGAAAAGGGCTGGAACCTTTACGTGTGCGGCAACGGCGGCATGAAGCCACGCCACGCCGAGCTGTTGGCCACGGACCTGGACAAGGCCACGCTGGTCAAGTACATCGACCGCTTCCTGATGTTCTACACCCGCACCGGCGACCGCCTGCAGCGCACCAGCGTATGGCGCGAAAACCTGGAAGGCGGTCTGGATTACCTGAAGCAGGTCGTCGTCAACGACAAGCTGGGCATCGGCGCCGAACTGGAAGCCGATATGCAGCACGTCGTCGACACCTATGCATGCGAGTGGAAGGAAGCTGTCGAGAATCCTGAAACCCGCAAGCGCTTCCGCCACTTCGTCAACAGCGAGAAGGGCGACGAGAACGTGTTGTTCATGGAAGAACGCGGACAGATTCGTCCGGCCACCGTGGAAGAGCGCAAGCGCGTGATTCCGATCGCAGTCAAGGCAGCTTGAGGAGAACATTATGCATCGCGATATTCAAACCGATAACTGGATCGCCGTCTGCAACCTGGACGAGATTGTGCCCAACACCGGCGTGTGCGCGCTGTTGAACAAGCAGCAGGTCGCCGTGTTCCATGTGGACGACGGCAGCGCGCGCGTATTCGCCATCGATAACTACGATCCGAATTCCGAAGCCGCCGTGCTGTCGCGCGGCCTGGTGGGCAACCTGGGCGAGCGCATCGTGGTCGCCTCGCCGATCTACAAGCAGCACTTCGACTTGCAAACGGGCGAATGCCTGGAGGCGCCGCACCATTCGGTCGGTACCTATCCCGCCCGCATCGACGGCGGCAAAGTCTGGGTCGGCCTGTGAAACCCGCGCTGGTCGTGATCGGCAACGGCATGGCCGGCATGCGTACGGTGGAGGAGCTGTACAAGCTGGCGCCGGACATGTACGACATCACCGTGTTCGGCGCCGAGCCGCACGGTAACTACAACCGCATCCTGCTGTCGCCTGTACTGGCCGGCGAGAAGAGCATGGAAGACATCATGCTCAACACGCGCGAATGGTACGTCCAGCATGGCATCACGCTGCACGCTGGCGATCCGGTCGAGCACATCGACCGCCGCAAGCGCATCGTGCGCGCCCGCTCCGGGCTGGAAGTGCGCTACGACCGGCTGCTGATCGCCACCGGCTCCAAGCCCTTCATCATTCCCGTGCCGGGCCACGAGCTGTCCGGCGTGCTGGCCTTCCGCGACATCCAGGACGTGGAGAGCATGCTGGCGATGGCGCGCAACCACCGCCACGCCGTGGTGATTGGCGGCGGCCTGTTGGGCCTCGAGGCGGCCAACGGCCTGCAACGGCAAGGCATGTCCGTCACCGTGGTGCACGTGACCGATGCGCTGATGAACCAGCAGCTCGACAAGCCCGCCGCGCTGCTGCTGCAAAAGGCGCTGGAAGCCAAGGGGTTGAAGTTCATGATGAACGCGCAGACCGCCGAAATCGTCGGCCCGGACCGCGCGCGCGCGGTGCGCTTCAAGGACGGCAGCGAGATTCCGGCGGACCTGGTGGTGATGACCGCCGGCGTGCGTCCCAACATCGACCTGGCCAAGGCGGCCGGCCTGCACTGCGAACGCGCCATCGTCGTCGACGACACGCTGCAAACCTACGATCCGCGCGTGTACGCCGTCGGCGAATGCGTGCAACATCGCAGCGCCACTTTTGGCCTGGTGGCGCCGATCTGGGACCAGGCGCGCGTCTGCGGCGCCCACCTGGCCGGCGCCGGCGTGCGCCGCTACGTGCAGCAAACGTCGCCGACGCGCCTGAAGGTGACCGGCGTGGACCTGTACTCGGTCGGTGACTTCATCGGCGGCGAGGGCAGCGAGGACCTGGTGCTGCGCGACGCGCGGCGCGGCGTCTACAAGCGGCTGGTGTTGAAGGACGGCCGCGTGACCGGCGCCGTGCTGTATGGCGACGTCAAGGACGGCCCGTGGTACTTCAACCTGATTCAAAACCGCACCGACATTACGCCGATCCGGCAAAACCTGTTGTTTGGCGAAGCGCTGTCCGCGCGCGCCGCATGATTTGAGCGAGAAGCATCTTGAACCTGTCCACTGACCATCTTGCGGTACGCACCACCTGCGCTTATTGCGGCGTCGGTTGCGGCGTGCAGGCCACGCCCATGGCCGACGGCACGTTCGCCATCGCCGGCGACAAGCTGCATCCCGCGAACAAGGGACGCCTGTGCGTCAAGGGTTCCGCGCTGGGGGAGACGACCGGCCTCGAAGGCCGCCTGCTGTATCCGCAGGTGCGCGACGCGGACGGCCTGCGCCGCGTGTCGTGGGACGCCGCGCTGGACAAGGTGGCCGGCGCCTGGCGCTCCATCATCGCCGAGCATGGTCCGGACGCGGTGGCGCTGTACGTCTCCGGCCAGCTGCTGACCGAGGACTACTACGTCGCCAATAAGCTGATGAAGGGCTACATCGGCAGCGCCAACATCGACACCAACTCGCGCCTGTGCATGTCGTCGGCGGTGGCCGGCTACAAGCGCGCCTTCGGCGAGGACCTGGTGCCGCTCTGCTACGACGACCTGGAACTGGCGGACATGGTGGTGCTGGTCGGTTCCAACACCGCGTGGTGCCATCCGATCCTGTTCCAGCGCCTGCTCAAGGCCAAGGAGAGCAGGCCGGAGATGAAGATCGTCGTCATTGATCCGCGCCGCACGGCCACCTGCGAGCTGGCCGACCTGCACCTGCCGGTCAAGGCGGGCACCGATGTCTGGCTGTTCAACGGCTTGCTGAGCTACCTGGCACGCATCGGCGCGGTCGATCCTGAGTTCATCGGCCATCACACCAACGGCCTGGATGCGGCGCTGGACACGGCCAACATCGATTGCAGCGATCCCGCCGCCGTGGCGAAAATCTGCCGCATCGAGCTGCCGGTGCTGATGGAGTTCTACGAATCCTTCGCCAACACGGGCAAGACCATCACCGCCTTCTCGATGGGCGTGAACCAGTCGTCGGCCGGCACCGACAAGGTCAACGCCATCATCAACTGCCACCTGATTGGCGGCCGTATCGGCAAGCCGGGCATGGGCCCGTTCTCGATCACCGGCCAGCCTAACGCCATGGGCGGGCGCGAAGTGGGTGGCCTGGCCAACATGCTGGCCGCGCACATGGACCTGGACCGCGCCGACCACCGCGAGGTGGTGCAGACCTTCTGGCGCTCACCCGCCATCGCCGCCAGGCCTGGCCTGAAGGCGGTCGACCTGTTCCGCGCGATTGAAGAGGGCAAGGTCAAGGCGGTATGGGTGATCGCCACCAATCCGATGGTCAGCCTGCCGGACGCGGACCAGGTGCGGCGCGCGCTTGAGAAGTGCGAGCTGGTGGTGGCCACCGACATCATGCAGAACACCGACACCAACGCCTACGCCGACGTGCTGCTGCCGGCGCTGGGCTGGGGCGAGAAGGACGGCACCGTCACCAATTCCGAGCGCCGCGTGTCGCGCCAGCGCGCCTTCCTGCCCGCGCCGGGCGAGGCGCTGCCCGACTGGAAGATCCTGTCGCTGTTCGCGCAGCGCATGGGCTTTGGCGGTTTCGATTTCAGCGGCGCCCAGAGCGTGTTCGACGAGCATGCGCGTCTGAGCGGTTTCCGCAACGCCGTCGGCGACGTGCCGCGCGCGTTCGACATGTCCGGCCTGGCGGGCCTCGATCAGCGCCAGTACGACGATCTGGAACCGACCCAGTGGCCGGTGCGCCGCATCGCGTCGGGCGAGTTGCAGGTTGAAGCCCGCCTGTTCAAGGACAAGGTCTTCGCCCACGCCGACGGCAAGGCGCGCTTCATCGCCACCGCCACGCGCGCGCCGGCCAACGCCATCTGCGAGGACTTCCCGCTATCGCTCAACACCGGCCGCGTGCGCGACCAGTGGCACACCATGACCCGCACCGGCAAGTCCGCCACGCTGGCAGACCACATCGCCGAATCCTTCGTCGACATCCACCCGCAGGACGCGTTGCTGCACGGCGTGCGCGAGGGCGAGCTGGCGCGCGTGAGCTCCCAGTGGGGCGCGATGGTGGCGCGCGTGCAGCACGGCGGCGGCATCCCGCGCGGCAGCGTGTTCATTCCCATCCACTGGTCGGGCCAGACCTCGTCCGATGCGCGCGTGGGTGCGCTGGTCAATCCGGTGGTCGATCCGGTCTCCGGGGAGCCGGAATTCAAGCACACACCGGTGCGCATCGAGCAGTTCCGCGTGAACTGGCATGGCTTCATCCTGAGCCGCACCGAGATGAACCTCGACAGCGTGGCCCACTGGACGCGCATCCAGGGCCGCGAATTCGCCCGCTACGAGCTGGCCGGCCGCAATACCATCAAGGATTTCGGCGCCTGGGCGCGCGAGCTGCTGGGCGTGGCCGACCTGGACGCCGACTGGCTCGAATACGAGGACCGCACCGCCGGCGTGTACCGCGCCGTGCACGTGGTGAACGACCGCATCGACCAGTGCATCTTCCTGTCGCCGCGCCAGGACATGCCGTCGCGCGCCTGGCTGGCCAGCCTGTTCGTCAAGGTGGAGCTGAGCGAGATAGACCGCGTCGGCCTGCTGGTCGGCATGCCGGTCGAGAAGGGCGCCGACACCGGCCCCACCGTGTGCTCCTGCTTCGGCGTTGGCCGCAACACCATCTGCAGCGCCATCGTCGAAAAGGACCTGAAGACGGTGCCCGAAGTCACGGCCTGCCTGAAGGCCGGCGGCAATTGCGGCTCCTGTGTACCTGAAATCAAAAAGATTCTTGTGCAAACCCGCGTGGAGGCAGAGGAAGAAAGGTTGTAAACATGGTAAATTAGACTATCGATCGCTTGATCATGACCACAGAGAGCGAACATGTCTATCCGTGAAAACTTCTCCGATGCCGATATGGACCAGTGGCTCAACGAGAACCGAGTCACTGAAATCGAATGCCTGGTGCCCGACCTGACGGGTGTGGCGCGCGGGAAGATCCTGCCGCGCGCCAAATTCACCCAGGAGCGCGGCATGCGCATCCCCGAGGCGGTGCTGGGCATGACCGTCACCGGCAACTACCCGATCGAGAACGCGGCCTATGACCGCGCCATCTCCTCCACCGACCGCGACATGATCCTGCGCGCGGATCCCGGCAGCATCACCAAGGTCCCCTGGGCCATCGACCCCACCGCGCAGGTGATCCACGACTGCTACTTCGCCGACGGCACGCTGGTCGATTTCGCCCCGCGCTCGGTGCTGCGGCGCGTGCTCAAGCTGTATGCGGACCGTGGGTGGAAGCCGGTGGTTGGCCCGGAGCTGGAGTTCTACCTGACCGAGAAGAACATCGACCCCGACCTGCCGCTGAAGGCGCCGGTGGGCCGCAGCGGCCGCGCAGAAACCAGCCGCCAGGTCTACAGCATCGACGCCGTCAATGAATTCGATCCGCTGTTCGAGGACATCTACGACTACTGCGCGCTGATGAACCTCGACGTCGACACGCTGATCCACGAGACCGGCGCCGGCCAGATGGGCCTCAATTTCCAGCACGGCGATGCACTGGCCCTGGCCGACAACGTCTTCTACTTCAAGCGCACCTTGCGCGAGGCGGCGCTCAAGCACGACATGTACGCCACCTTCATGGCCAAGCCGATGGCGGGCGAGCCGGGATCGGCGATGCATGTGCACCAGAGCGTGAGCGACGCCGCCACCGGCCGCAATATCTTCAGCGCGGCGGACGGCTCGCCGTCGGCCCACTTCCGCCACTACATCGGCGGCCTGCAGCGCTACACGCCGGCGGTGATGGCGATCATGGCGCCGTATGTGAACTCCTACCGCCGCATCGTGCGCCACACGGCCGCGCCGATCAACATCCAGTGGGGCATCGACAACCGCACCGTGGGCTTCCGCATTCCCATCTCCGGCGTCGAGCAGCGGCGGGTGGAGAACCGCATCATCGGCGCGGACGCCAATCCCTACCTGGCGATGGCGGTCACGCTGGCCTGCGGCTACCTGGGCATGGTGGACCAGCTGGAGCCGACGCCGATGACCACCGCCAGCGCCTACGACCATGTGTTCGAGCTGCCGCAAGGGCTGCCGCAGGCGCTGGAGCTGATGCGGCGCGAGGACCGGCTGCGCGATGTGCTGGGCGAGCGCTTCATCGACGTCTACACGGCGATCAAGGAGCTGGAGCACCAGGAGTTCATGACCGTCATCAGCCCGTGGGAGCGGGAACACCTGCTGTTGCATGTGTGATTTCGTCATTTATAATCACGGGTTCGACTAAGCGCGCGGCCTGCGGTCGGCCCGTATTCAGTATATTATTAATATCATTTATATTTTAATAACATGACCCAAGAGCGAGAACCCTTTCTGCTGATCCGCAACCTGGTGAAGGAATTCGACGGCGTCCGCGCCGTCAACGATGTGTCGGTGGCGATCAACAAGGGCGAGATCTTCGCGCTGCTGGGGAGTTCCGGCTGCGGCAAGTCCACGCTGCTGCGCATGCTGGCCGGTTTCGAAACGCCGACCCAGGGCCAGATCACGCTGGGCGGCAAGGACATCGTCGGCGTGCCGCCGTACGAGCGCCCGATCAATATGATGTTCCAGTCGTACGCGCTGTTCCCGCACTTGTCTGTTTGGGACAACATCGCCTTCGGCCTGCGCCGCGACGGCCTGCCGAAGGACGAAATCGCCGCGCGCGTTGAGCAGATGCTGGCGCTGGTGCAGCTCACCGCCTACGGCAAGCGCAAGCCGCACCAGCTGTCCGGCGGCCAGCAGCAGCGCGTGGCGCTGGCGCGCAGCCTGGCCAAGCGTCCGCAATTGCTGCTGCTGGACGAGCCGCTGGGCGCATTGGACAAGAAGCTGCGCGAACGCACGCAGATGGAACTGGTCGGCATCATCGAGGAAGTGGGCGTGACCTGCGTGATGGTCACGCACGACCAGGACGAGGCCATGAGCATGGCGACCCGCATCGCCGTGATGAGCGAAGGCCGCATCCTGCAGGTGGGCGCGCCGGGCGAAATCTACGAGACACCGAACTGCCGCTTCGTGGCGGACTTCATCGGCAGCGTCAACATGTTCGAGGGCAGCGTGACGGTCGATGAGCCGGACCACGTCATCATCGAAACGCCGGAATGCCGCCACTACGTCACCCACGGCATCACCGGCACGGTGGGCATGCCGGTGTCGGTCGCGGTGCGGCCCGAGAAGATCGCCGTGCAGGCCGAGGCGCCGACCGCGGCGCAGCGCGCCAAGGCCAGCGAGGACGGCTACAACTGCGTGCAGGGCGTGATCACCGCCATGGCCTACTTCGGCAACGAGACGCTGTACCACCTGCGCCTCGACAGCGGCGCGACGCTCAAGGTCTCGCGCACCAACGCCGCCCGCCATGACGAATCGGCGCTCAAGCGCGACCAGCGCGTCCACGCCTGGTGGGACGGCGCCGACGTCGTCGTGCTGACCAGCTAAGGCGGAGCGCAGCCATGAAAACTCTCAAGTACCTGCTGGGCGGGCGCTGGCTCTCCGGCCGCAACCTGGTGATCGCCGTGCCTTTCCTGTGGCTGACGATGGCCTTCCTGGTGCCGTTCCTGATCGTGATGCGCATCAGCTTCACCGAGGCCGACACCGGGGGCAATCCCTTCGGCACGTTGATGACGATGGCCGACGGCGTCATCACGCTCAAGGTCAAGATCGCCAACTACCTGTTCATCGCGCAGGACGACCTGTACGCGATCACCTACCTGAACTCCCTCAAGTTCGCCGCCATCACGGCCTCGCTGTGCCTCCTGATCGGCTACCCCTTTGCCTACTTCATGGCGCGCGCCAAACCGACCGTGCGCCCGGTGCTGCTGATGCTGGTGATGATGCCGTTCTGGACCTCCTTCCTGCTGCGCATCTACGCGTGGAAGGGCATCCTGGCCAACAACGGCATCCTGAACCACTTCCTGATCAGCATAGGCGCGATCAGCGAGCCGCTGCACCTGATGAACACCCAGTTCTCGCTCATCATCGGCATGGTCTACGCGTACCTGCCGTTCATGATCCTGCCGCTGTACGCCAACCTGGTGAAGATGGACCTGCGCTTCCTGGAGGCCGCGGCCGACCTGGGCGCGACGCCGATGCAAGCGTTCTGGCGCATCACCGTGCCGCTGTCGAAGTCCGGCATCATCGCCGGCACCATGCTGGTGTTCATTCCTGCGGTGGGCGAGTACGTGATCCCGGAGCTGCTGGGCGGCCCGGAAACGCTGATGATCGGCCGCCAGCTGTGGGACGAGTTCTTCACCAATAACGACTGGCCGCTGGCGTCTGCGGTGACGGTGGTGGTGATCCTGCTGATCCTGGTGCCGATGGCGATCTTCAATAAATACAAGGCAGAGCAGGAGGCCCGTCCATGAAGGGACATTCCAATTTCGTGCAGCGCTGGTTCGGGCGCGGCTGGCTGTCGCTGGGTTACCTGTTCCTCTACCTGCCCATCGTGGTGCTGGTGGTGTTCTCGTTTAACAGCTCGCGCCAGGACATGGTGTGGAGCGGCTTCTCGACGCAGTGGTACGCGGCGCTGATGAACGACTCGGAGATCATCGGCGGCTTCGGGCTGTCGCTGCGCATCGCGTTGCTCACGGCTTGCAGCTCGGTGATACTGGGGACGTTCGCGGCGTTTGTGCTGAACCGCTACCAGCGCTTCGCCGGCCGCACGCTGTTCTCGGGCATGGTCAGCGCGCCGCTGGTGATGCCGGAGGTGATCATCGGCCTGTCGCTGCTTCTGATGCTGGTGTCGGTGCAGAAGGCCTTCGGCTTCCCGGAGCGCGGCCTGGTGACGATCTGGCTGGGCCACACGCTGCTGGGCATGGCCTACGCGGCGGTGGTGGTACAGTCGCGCCTCCAGGAGATGAACAAGTCGCTGGAGGAAGCGGCGATGGATCTGGGCTGCCGTCCGTTCCAGGTGTTTTTCCTGGTGACGCTGCCGAACATAACGCAGGCGCTGGGCTCCGCGTGGCTGCTGACGTTCACGCTGTCGCTGGATGACGTGGTGCTGTCGGCCTTCCTGTCCGGCCCCGGCTCGTCGACGATGCCGATCGTGATCTTCTCGCGCGCCCGCCTGGGCCTGGATCCGCGCGTGAACGCGGTGGCCGCGTTGACCATTCTTGTGGTGTCGATCGGCGTGATTGGATCGAGCCTCTACATGGCGCGCAACGAGCGCCTGCGCCAGAAGCAGGTCGCCGCCGCGGCCAAGGGTTAATCCACGTAGCCCTGTTTGTACTCCCACCAGGCGCAGGCGACGAAGATCGCCGCGCCGCACCACAGCACCGCCGGTAGCGCATTGATGCCGGCGGTCTGCATCAACAGGCCAGTCAACAGCGGCCCGCCGCTGCTGGTGATTCCCCAGCTGGCATTGACCACCGCGCTGGCCGCGACCAGCGACTGACCCTGGAAGCGCGCGCCGCACGCCACCAGCGACAGCATGTAGATCGCCCCCGCCGCCGCGCCCAGCATCAGCAGCAATATCCACCACAGCCACGGCGTGCCAGCGGCGAAAGGCAGCAGCGGCAGCAGCACGCACACCGCGATGCCGCAGCCGGTGTGCACGCGGCGCCGTCCCACGTGGTCCGCCAGCCAGCCGAAGGCGAATTGCAGCGCGGTGTCGCCGACCAGCACCACCGTGGCCGACAGCAGCGCCAGTTCCGTGACGATGCCCTGCCGGATCGCGTACAGCGGCAGCAGGCTCAGTGCCAGCGTGTCGAACAGCGCGAAGAAGGCCGCGCCGACGGCGATCATCGGCATGCGCGGCAGCACCGCGCGCCAGGAGACGTGCGGCTCGTCCTCCTCGGCCTGGCCATCGTTGGAGATCAGCGCCATGCCGGGTAGCGCAAGCAGGAACAACGCTCCGCAGGCGACGAACGGCCACGCGACCTTGCCTTCCAGCCCCGCCACCAGCGCGGGGCCGATCAGCTGGAACAGCGTGAACGCGGTGGTGTACATCGCCACCACGCGGCCGCGCGAGTTGACCGGCGCAAGGTGGTTGACCCACGCCTCGCCGATGGTGAACAGCACGCCCATGCAAGCGCCGAACACGAAGCGCAACACGCCCCACAGCAGCACATTGTCCGTCGCCTCCATCAAGGCGGTGGACAGCGCGCCGATGGCGATGGCGCCGATCATGCAACCGCGCGGCCCATGGCGCGCCACCCAGCGTGAGACGAAGGGCGTCGCCGCGAGGATGCCGAAGGCGCTGGCGGCGGTGACGATGCCGATGATGTCGGTGCCGATGCCGCGCTGGTCCAGCCGCAGGGCCGTCAGCGGGATGGTGGCCCCCAGCCCCAGCCCGACCACGCCTATGCTGCTCACCAGCGCGCAGAAGTCCTTCCATGGCATGTGCTTCATGCTTGGACTCCCGCCGTGATCAGGTCCGCCAGGATGCGGCCGTAGTGTGCGATCTTCTCCGGCGTGCAGTAGGCATAGCCGACCAGCAGGCCGCGCCGCGCCGGCTGCGCGAGGTAGTAGGTGGACAGCGCCTTGACGCGGATCTCCGCCGCCGCGGCAGCCGCTTCCAGCGCCACGTCGTCGGCGTCCTCGGGCAGCTGCACCACCAGGTGCAGGCCCGATTCCTCGCTGGAGATGGTCACCCGGCCGCCCAGGCGTGGCGCGAGCTGCTGCACCAGCGTGCGGCGCAGCAGCTCGCGGCGCGCACCGTAGGTTTGGCGTATCTTGCGGATGTGGGTGGTGAAGTGGCCCAGTGCGATGAAGTCCGCCAGCACCGCCTGCACCGTCAGTTGGCCGGGCCGCTGGAGATCGTACAGCGTGGTCTTGAAGCCATCGACCAGCGCCGGCGGCACCACCAGGTAGCCGATCTTGATGCCGGGGTAGAGCACCTTGGAGAAGGTGCCCATGTAAAGCACGCGGTCGTCGGTGTCCAGCCCTTGCAGCGCCGCCAGCGGGCGGCCGGTGTAGCGGAATTCGCTGTCGTAGTCGTCCTCCAGTATCCACGCGTCCTTGCGCACGGCCACGTCGAGCAGCTCGCGCCGGCGCGCCAGGCTCATGACGGAACCGGTCGGATACTGGTGCGACGGCGTGGCGTAGATCAGGCGCGGCCTGGTCGCCAGGTCGGTCTCCGTCAGCACCATGCCGTCGTTGTCCACCGCGACCGGATGCAGTTTCAGCTCGCGCGACTGGAACACGCGGCGTGCGCCCCAGTAGCCGGGATCTTCGACCCAGGCGGTGTCGCCGGCGTCGGCCAGCAGCATCGCGCACAGGTCCAATGAATGCTGCGTGCCGGCTGTGATCATCACCTGGTCCACCGTCACCTTCACGGAGCGCGACAGGCGCAGATACTCGGTGATGGCCTGGCGCAGCGGCAGGTGCCCGCCGGACTGGCCGTAGTCCAGCAGGTCGGCGCGACCCTCGCGCCAGATGCGGTTCTGCAGCCGCTGCCACAGCTTGAACGGAAAGGACGAGAAGTCGTCCTCGCCCGGCGCGAAAGGCTGAATCTCGAAGCGCGGACCGGCGCCAAAGGCGGTCAGCTCGCGCCCGCGCCGGGACAGCCGCGCCGCGCGGCCCTGCGGCGAGCCGCGTGGCGCCGGTCCCGTGCCGCGCATGCTGGCGCGCTGCGCCTGCAAGTCCGCCACGTAGGTGCCGCTACCCAGCTGGCTGGTGACATAGCCCTCCGCCGCCAACTGCTCGAACGCCGCGATCACCGTGTTGCGCGAGATGCCCAGGTCGCGCGCCAGGTCGCGGCTGGACGGCAGCTTGCTGCCCGCGCCCAGTTGCTGGCGGTGGATCGCACCCTTGGCCGCCTCGTACAGGCGCCGCTGCTGCGGCAGGCGCGGATGGAAGCCGGAATGCGACAAAGTCTGGGCCAGCAGATCGGAAGTGGGGGACAGGGGATGCGGCGTGATACTCAAAGTGGTTCCATTAAATTTAAACAAGTGGCACTGACAATGATACCAAAATAGGCATATGATAAAGCTATGCATAGCCCAATTGTCATCGTTCCCGCCTGTGTGAACCAGATCGGCGCCCATGCCAATCACACGGCCCAGTTCAAATATGTCGCCGCCGTGGCCGACGGGGCGGGCTGCACGCCGCTCATCATGCCGGCCCTGGGCGCGTCCACCGATTTCGAAACGCTGCTGGCGCTGGCCGACGGCGTCATGCTGACCGGCTCCCCATCCAACGTGCACGCCGGCCTGTATGGACAGGAAGTGCTGGAGCCCTCGCTGCCGCAGGATACGGCGCGCGACGCCACCACGCTGCCTTTCATCCGGGCGGCGCTCAAGCGCGGCATACCGCTGCTGGCGATATGCCGCGGCTTCCAGGAAGTGAACGTGGCGCTGGGCGGCACGCTGCACCAGGCGGTGCACAACGTGGCCGGCATGGCCGACCACCGCGAGCGCAAGGACCTGCCACTGGAGCAGCAATACGCCGCTTCGCACCGCGTGCTGCTGGAGCCCGGCGGCCAGCTAATGCGCATCCTGGGCGGCGCTTCCGAAATCATGGTCAATTCGCTGCACGGCCAGGGCATCGCCCGACTGGCGCCATCGCTGGCGGTGGAAGCCCGCGCCGACGACGGCCTGGTGGAAGCCTACCGCGTGGCGGACGCCAGGAGTTTTGCGCTGGCGGTACAGTGGCATCCAGAGTGGCGCCTGGCGGAGAATCCAGATTCCGTCAGATTGTTCAAGGCTTTCGGCGAGGCCTGCCGCACATATAAAAACCAACGCTAAAAAGAGAGAGAACCATGGCAATCCGCGAGAATTTTACTTATACCGACATGGACCTGTGGCTCAACGAGAAGCACGTCACCGAAATCGAATGCCTGGTTCCCGACTTGACCGGCGTGGCGCGCGGGAAGATCCTCCCGCGCGGCAAATTCACCCAGGAGCGCGGCATGCGCATCCCCGAGGCGGTGCTGGGCATGACCGTGACCGGCAACTACCCGGTGGAAGACGCAGGCTACGACCGCGCCATCTCCACCACCGACCGCGACATGATCCTGAAGGCCGATCCGACCACCATCACCATGGTGCCGTGGGCCACCGACCCGACCGCGCAGGTCATCCACGACTGCTACTTCTCCGACGGCCGCCTGGTCGACTTCGCGCCGCGCTCCGTGCTGCGCCGCGTGCTGAAGCTGTATGCCGACAAAGGCTGGAAGCCTGTCGTGGCGCCGGAACTGGAGTTCTACCTGACCGCGAAGAACAGCGATCCAGACCTGCCATTGAAACCGCCCATCGGCCGCAGCGGCCGCGCGGAAACCAGCCGCCAGGTCTACAGCATCGACGCCGTGAATGAATTCGATCCGCTGTTCGAAGACATCTACGACTACTGCGACATGATGAACCTCGACGTCGATACGCTGATTCACGAAATCGGCGCCGGCCAAATGGAGATCAACTTCCTGCACGGCGATCCGCTCGGCCTGGCCGACAAGGTGTTCTTCTTCAAGCGCACCTTGCGCGAGGCGGCGCTCAAGCACGACATGTACGCCACCTTCATGGCCAAGCCGATGGCCGGCGAGCCGGGATCCGCGATGCACGTGCACCAGAGCGTGGTCGATCTCAAGACCGGCAAGAACATCTTCAGCTCCGACGACGGTTCGGCCGCGCCGATCTTCAAGCACTACATCGGCGGCCTGCAACGCTACATGCCGTCGGCGATGGCGATCGTCGCGCCGTATGTGAATTCATACCGCCGCATCGTGCGCCACACGGCCGCGCCGATCAACATCCAGTGGGGCATGGACAACCGCACCGTCGGTTTCCGCGTGCCGGAATCGGGTGTGCAGGACCGCCGCGTGGAGAACCGCATCATCGGCGCGGACGCCAATCCCTACCTGGCGCTGGCGGTCACGCTGGCCTGCGGCTATCTCGGCATGACCGAGCAGCTGGAGCCGACCCCGATGACCGTCGGCAGCGCCTATGACCTGATGGTCGAGCTGCCGCAAGGCTTGCCGGAAGCGTTGCAACTGCTGCGCGGCGAGGACAAGTTGCGCAGCGTGCTGGGCGACCGCTTCATCGACGTCTACGCCGCCATCAAGGATCTGGAGCACCAGGAATTCATGACCGTCATCAGCCCGTGGGAGCGCGAGCACCTGCTGCTGCACGTCTGACCTTTTTGAGATAGGAACCATCATGTCGAACAACCCATTGGCGCCCAGCGCCGCATTGGTCGCGTCGGTGAAGGCCGCCGCGCGTCCGGAAGTGTATGACACCGCCGCCATCCAGAAGCTGGACACGGCCCACTACATGCACCCCTTCACCGACCACAAGGCGCTCGGCGAAAAGGGCGCGCGCGTGATGGTGCGCGGCGAGGGCATCTACCTGTGGGATTCGCAGGGAAAGAAGGTATTGGATGGCATGTCCGGCCTGTGGTGCGTCAACGTCGGCTACGGCCGCACCAGCATTTCCGAGGCGGTCTACAAGCAGATGGAGACGCTGCCGTTCTATAACAGCTTCTTCAACACCACCAATATCCCGGCGGTGGAGCTGGCGGCCAAGCTGGTGAAGATATCGCCGCCGCAGTTCAACCACGTCTACTTCACCGGCTCCGGCTCGGAAGCCAACGACACCAACCTGCGCATGGTGCGCCGCTATTGGGACGTGTTGGGCTACAAGGAGCGCCACACCATCATCAGCCGCCACAACGCCTACCACGGCAGCACGGTGGCGGGTGCGTCGCTGGGCGGCATGGACGGCATGCACGCGCAGGGGGGCTTGCCGATACCGGGCATCGTGCATATCGGCCAGCCGAACTACCTGGAATCCGGGCGCGGCATGACGGAGGACGAATTCGGCATCGAGGCCGCATCGTGGCTGGAGAAGAAAATCCTGGAGGTCGGCCCGGACAAGGTCGCGGCCTTCATCGGCGAGCCGATACAGGGCGCGGGCGGCGTGGTGATTCCGCCGGCCACCTATTGGCCTGAGATCCAGCGCATCTGCGACAAGTACGGCATCCTGCTGATCGCCGATGAGGTGATCTGCGGCTTTGGACGGCTGGGCACGTGGTTCGCGTCGGAGCTGTTCGGCATCAAGCCGGACCTGATCACTTTCGCCAAGGGCGTCACCTCCGGCTATGTGCCGCTGGGCGGCGTGCTGGTTGGCGACCGCGTGGCCAATGTGCTGATCGAGAAGGGCGGCGAGTTCAATCACGGCTTCACGTACTCCGGCCACCCGGTTGCTTGCGCGGCGGCGCTGGAGAACATCCGCATCATCGAGGAAGAGAAGCTGGTCGAACGCGTCGGCAACGAGACCGGGCCTTACCTGAAAAAGCGCTTTGCCGAGCTGGCGGACCATCCGCTGGTTGGCTATGCTGACAGCTGTGGCTTTGTCGCGGGCCTGAACCTGGTGCGCGTCAAAGGCGCGACCGTGCACGAGAACGTGCCGTTCGACGAAGAGCTGGCGGTGGGTATGATCTGCCGTGGCTACATGTTCAACAATGGCATGATCATGCGCGCCGTCGGCGACCGCATGATCATCGCGCCGCCTCTGGTGATGACCTGCGCGCAGATCGATGAGATGGTGGCGCTGATCCGCCACTGCCTCGACCTGACCTACGCGGACCTCCAGCAGCGCGGCTGGGTGTAAATCAAGGAGGAGACGAATATGACTACAACATCCTGGCACGAGCGGGCGGGCAGCCTGCAAATCGACGGCCGCGCCTTCATCGGCGGTGAGCGCGTCTGGTCCAAGTCCGAACAGCAGTTCGAGAACCTGTCGCCGATCGACGGCCGCAAGCTGGGCATGGTGGCCCGTTGCGATGGCGCCGATGTCGACCTGGCGGTGACCGCCGCGCGCGCCGCCTTCGAGGACCGCCGCTGGGCCGGAAAATCGCCGGCGCAGCGCAAGCGCACGCTGATCAAGTTCGCGGACCTGGTGCAGAAATACGGCCCCGAACTGGCGCTGCTTGAAACACTGGACATGGGCAAGCCGATCAAATACAGCCAGAGCGTGGACGTGGGCGCGACCGCAAACTGCCTGCGCTGGTACGGCGAGGCGATCGACAAGATCTACGACGAGATCGCGCCGACGGCGGCCAACAGCCTGGCCCTGATCACGCGCGAGCCGGTCGGCGTGGTGGCGGCCATCGTGCCGTGGAACTACCCGATGATCATGGCCGCGTGGAAGATCGCGCCGGCGCTGGCGGCCGGGAACAGCGTGGTGCTCAAGCCGTCCGAGAAATCGCCGCTGACGGCGCTGCGGCTGGCGGAGATCGCGCTGGAGGCGGGCATTCCGCCGGGCGTGTTCAATGTGCTGCCGGGTTACGGCCACGAGGCCGGCGCCGCGCTGGGCCTGCACATGGACGTGGACTGCATCGGCTTCACCGGCTCCACCCGCGTCGGCAAGCAGATTTTGCAGATGGCCGGACAGTCCAATCTGAAGCGGGCTTGGACTGAGTTGGGCGGCAAGTCGGCCAACATCGTCTGTGCCGATTGCCCGGACCTGGACAAGGCGGTGCAGGCGGCCATCGGCTCCATCTACTTCAACCAGGGCGAGAGCTGCAACGCGCCATCACGGCTGTTTGTGGAGGCGTCGATCAAGGACCGCTTCCTTGAAAAGGCGATGGCGATGATGCCGGACTTCCAGCCCGGCGATCCGCTCGACGAGAACACCGTCATGGGCGCCATCGTCGATGCCACGCAATTGAAGACGGTGATGGGTTACATCGAAGCCGGCAAGTCGGGCGGCGCCAAGCTGCTGTCCGGCGGACGCCAGGCGCGCACCGATACCGGCGGCTACTACGTCGAGCCGACGCTGTTCGACCAGGTGGACAGCGGCATGACCATCGCGCGCGAGGAGATATTCGGGCCAGTGCTGTCGGTGCTGAGCTTTACCGACGTGAAGGACGCCGTCAAGCAGGCCAACGCCACGCCCTACGGCCTGCAGGCCGCCGTATGGACGGCCGATATCAGCAAGGCGATCCAGACCTCGCGTGCGCTGCGCGCCGGCACCGTGCACGTGAACCAATACGATGGCGACGACATCACCGTGCCGTTCGGCGGCTACAAGCAGTCAGGCAATGGCCGCGACAAGTCGCTGCACGCATTCGATAAATACACCGAGCTGAAAACCACATGGATACAAATCGGCTAGACAGCATGACCGCCCGCTCGACGGAACAATTGCAGCGCGAGCTTGCGGCGAAGGGCGTGAACTTCGTGTTCGCGCAGTTCACGGACATCCACGGCGCAGCGAAAGGCAAGCTGATACCGCTGGCGCACCTGGACGATATCGTATCCCCGGGTGCGGGTTTTTCGGGGCCGTCGATCTGGGGCACGGGTTTGCCGCGCACCGGACCGCGCTCCGAATATTACGGACGCGCCGACCTGTCCACCTTGAAGATCATGCCCTGGCTGCCCGGCTACGCGCGCGTGGCGCTGGACGGCCATGTGGCCGGCGAGCCGTTCGACGCCTGTCCGCGCCAGGTATTGCGCAAGCAGGTGGACCGACTGGCGCAGCGCGGCTGGACCCTGAACGCTGGGCTGGAGCCGGAATTCTTCCTGCTACAAAAAGGCGCCAACGGCTACGACGCCGAAGCCGCCGACACGCTGGAAAAACCATCCTACGACACCAAGAGCCTGCTGCGCCGGCGCGGCTTCATCGAGAAGCTGACGGCGTCGCTGGACCAGTGCGGCCTAGGCGTGTTCCAGATCGACCATGAGGATGCGACCGGCCAGTTCGAAGTCAATTACAGGTATGCCGACGCGCTCAGGGCGGCGGACAATTTCATGCTCTTCAAGATGGCGGCGCAGCACATCGCCGAGGAAGAGGGCATGCTGTTCTCGATGATGCCCAAGCCGTTCGCCGAGCGGCCCGGCAGCGGGCTGCATTTCCATTTGTCGCTGGCGAATGTCGCCGGCAAGCCCCTGTTCGCGCTGGGCGAAGAGAAGGAGCAGGGCGGACACGATCTCGGCCTGTCCTCGCTGGCCTACCACTTCCTGGCCGGCCTGCTGCGGCATGCGCCCGCGCTGGCGGCGTTGTGCGCGCCGACGGTCAATTCGTATAAACGATTAATGTGCGGGCAGTCGCTATCCGGCACCAGCTGGGCGCCGGCCTTTATCGGCTATGGCGACAACAACCGCACCACGGTTGCGCGCGTGGTCTACCAGCGCATCGAATGGCGCTTGCCCGACAGTTCGGCCAATCCCTACCTGGCACTGGCCGGCGTGATCGCAGCGGGGCTGGATGGCATCGATCACGCGCTGGAGGCTGGAGCGCCGGTCAACCAGGACGTGTATGAAATGTCCGATGCTGCGCGCGCGGAGTTGGGCCTGAAACTGCTGCCGCAGAACCTGGGCGAAGCCGCCGCCGCGCTGCAGGCCGACACCGTGCTGGCCGCCGCGCTGGGTACGAACATTGTCAAGGAATTCGCGGCACTGAAAAGCGCCGAATGGATCGAATACAGCCAACATGTCAGCGCGTGGGAGACCAGGCGCTATCTCGACCGCTTCTAGGAGCAACGATGACCCAGGCCATGAAAGACTTCCTGCGCGAGCGCAGCATCCACGAGGTGGAGTGCGTCATCGCCGACATGACCGGCATCGCGCGCGGGAAGATACTGCCCAAGGATCTCTTCCTCAGCGAGGGCGAGATGCGCTTGCCCAAGAGCGTGCTGCTCAACACCGTCAACGGCGAGCAGCCCAACAATATGCCCTACGTCGGCGCCACCGATCCGGACATGATCTGTGTGCCGGACCTGAATACGCTGCGGCAGGTGCCATGGGCAGCCGAGAATGTCGCGCTGGTGATTCACGACTGCCAGAACTTCGACGGCTCGCCGGTTGGCCTGTCGCCGCGCGCGGTGTTGCGCAAGGTGCTCAAGCTGTATGCGGAGCGCGGGTGGCAGCCGGTGGTGGCGCCGGAGATGGAGTTTTACCTGGTCGCGCGCAGCAGCAATCCGCACGAGCCGCTCACGCCTCCGCTTGGCCGCAGCGGCAAGACGGAGTCCGGCCGCCAGTCGTATTCGATCGACGCCGTCAACGATTTCGATCCCTTTTTCCTTGAGCTGTCCACCTTCTGCAAGCAGCATGAACTGGGCGTGGAAACGCTGATCCACGAAGCCGGCGCCGGCCAGATGGAAATCAACTTCACGCACGGCGAGGCGCTGGAGCTGGCCGACCGCGTCTTCCTGTTCAAGCGCGCGGTGCGCGAGACGGCGCTGCGGCACGGGATCTTCGCCACCTTCATGGCCAAGCCGATGGAGACGGAGCCGGGCAGCGCGATGCACATCCACCAAAGCGTGCTCGATGCGGCGACCGGCCAGAATATCTTCAGCCGCGCCGATGGCACGGCCAGCGATTTGTTCTTCAACTATATCGCAGGGTTGGAGCAGTACGCGGCGGCGGCCACGCTGCTGTTTGCGCCGCACGTGAATTCGTACCGCCGCCTGTCGCGCTTCATGTCGGCGCCGACCAACGTCCATTGGGGCTACGACAACCGCACCTGCGGCATCCGCATTCCGAACTCCACGCCGGTCAACCGGCGCGTGGAGAACCGCGTGCCGGGCGTGGATGTCAATCCCTACCTGGCGATGGCTGCCACGCTGGCCTGCGGCTATCTCGGCATGACGCAAGGGCTGACACCATCGCCGCCAACCGCCGACAGCGCGGAGCACGTACACGACCAGCTGCCGCGCAACCTGGAGGACGCCATCCTGCGCTTGCGCGAATGCAAGCCGCTTAGTGAAATCCTGGGTGAGTTGTTCGTGCAGGCGTTCTGCGAAGTGAAGGAGCTGGAATTCGCCACCTACAGCCGCGTGATCAGCTCCTGGGAGCGCGAGCACCTGATGCTGCTGGTGTAATCATGGCCGGCACCCGCGACGGATTGAACTGGCCACGCGCGCAAGCGCTGGCCGCCGCCGAACGCGCCAGCTACATCGCGCGCAATCCCGAGTCGGCGCGGCTGGCGGGGCAGGCCGCTCAGCATCTGCTGTTTGGCGTGCCGATGCACTGGATGAACGACTGGTCCACGCCGTTCGCGTTGACGGTGAGCGAAGCCTCGGGTGCGCGCTTCCGCGACGCCGACGGCCACGAATACATCGACTTCTGCCTGGGCGACACCGGCGCCATGTTCGGCCACGCGCCGCAGCCGGTGGCGCAGGCGATAGCGCGACAGGCCGCGCGCGGCTACACCGCCATGCTGCCGTCGGAGGATGCGGCACCGGTGGCGGTGGAGCTGGCGCGGCGTTTCGGCCTGCCGTACTGGCAGTTCGCGCTGTCCGCATCGGACGCCAACCGATTCGTGCTGCGCTGGCTGCGCGCCGCCACGGGCCGCAGCAAGGTACTGGTGTTCAACGGCTGCTACCACGGCACGGTGGACGACGTGTTCGTCGATCTGGTCGGCGGCGTGCCGACGCAGCGCGACAGCCTGCTAGGACAAGTGCGCAAGCTCACGGATCATACGGTGGTGGTGGAGTTCAACGACCTGCCGGCGCTGGAGGCGGCGCTGAAGCAGGGCGACATCGCCTGCGTGCTGGCCGAGCCGGTGATGACCAACATCGGCATGGTGCTGCCGCAGCCGGGCTACTGGGAGACCGCGCAGCAGCTCATCAAGCGCCACGGCAGCTTGCTGGTGATCGACGAGACGCACACCATCAGCAGCGGCCCCGGAGGCTACGCGCAAGCGCACGGCATGCGGCCGGACGCGCTGGTGGTCGGCAAGCCGATTGGCGGTGGCATTCCTTGCGCTGTGTATGGATTTACAGAGGAGTTGGCGCGGCGGGTGGAGCAGGCCAAGCGCAGCGCGCCGCCGGGCCACTCCGGCGTCGGCACCACGCTAAGCGCCAACATGTTCGCCATGGCCGCGATGCGGGCCAATCTGGAACAGGTGATGACGGAAGATGCCTACCGGCACATGTTCGCGCTGGCGGCCCAACTGGCGGAAGGCCTGCGCGCCGTGATCGCACGCCACAAGCTGCCATGGTGCGTCACCCAGATCGGCGCCCGCACCGAATTCCAGTTCACCCCCACCGCGCCGCAAAACGGCACGCAGGCGCAGGCGATACTGGACGGCGAGCTTGAACAGATCATCCACCTCTACCTGCTCAACCGCGGCCTGCTGATCACACCGTTCCACAATATGCTGCTGGTGTGCCCGGCCACCAGAGAGAGCGACATCAAGCAACTGCTAGCGGCGTTTGACGCCTGCCTGTCTAAATTCGTTTGACGCAGATTAAGCGGTGGTTTACAAAATGGTATATTATAAATGAAAATGTAAACCGCAATCGTACGGTTCTGGAGGTAGATCATGATTGGGCAACGGCTGTTCCGGGCGCGTAAGGCGGCCGGCTTATCGCTGCGTGAGCTGGCGGCCAAGGTCGATCTGTCTCATGCCGCAATCAAGAAGTACGAAGACGAGTTGGCCGTGCCAACTTCCGCCACGCTCCTTAAACTCGCTCAGGTGCTGCAGGTTCGGACTGAATATTTCTTTCGGCCAGAGACGGTCGCATTGGAGACTGTCGAGTACCGCAAGCGCAGTTCCTTGCCCAAGAAGCGTCTGGAAGCCATCGAGCATGAGGTCATCGATCATATCGAGCGGCGCATCGAGTTGGAAGCATTGTTCCCCACGCCTCCGTTGAAGGAGTTCTCTCCTGTGGCCGGGTTGCCGAAGAAGATATCTGATCTATCGCAGATCGAAGACGCAGCCGAGCAAGTACGCAATGCGTGGGCACTGGGCTATGCGCCGATTCCTGAGTTGATTGATGCGCTGGAGACGCATGGCATCAGAGTGTTCATGATCGATGCGAATGCGGACCCTAAATTTGATGGCCTTGCGGCTGCCGTCCACAAGATGCCCGTGATCGTGGTTGGCCGTAACTGGTCGGGGGACCGGCAGCGGTTCACGTTGGCGCACGAGCTGGGGCACTTGATGCTGGCGGGGCGTCTGGCCGGGAACATTGACGAGGAAGTGGCATGCAATCGGTTTGCAGGTGCTTTCCTGGTGCCGCGCCAGTCCGCGTTGCAGGAGTTGGGCGCGCGCCGCAGCTTCATCGAGCTTAAGGAGCTGGCTTTGCTGAAGGAGGAGTTTGGCCTCAGCATGGGCGGCCTGCTGTATCGCGCCCGCGATCTTGGCATCGTTAGTCCGGCATGGCGTGATGAGCAGGCACGCCAGTTCCGTCTGAAGGGCTGGCATCTGACGGAGCCTGGCGCACCATATCCGGTAGAGCAGCCCCACGTCTTCGAGCAGTTGATATTCCACGCGCTGGCGGAGGACTACATCGGTGAATCCAAGGCGGCGGAATTGATGCGTATGCCGATTGGCGCCTTTCGCAAAATGCGGTCGCTAGAAAGCGGCAATGCTGCTCCTTATCAGTGACACCGTGCGGCGCTACCCGCGACCCGGGCGCAACGATCTCCTTGAGCTGGCGTTGGCGGCTGCGGAAGCATGCCCGCTGCTGACTGGGGACAAGGATTTGCGCGCAGCCGCCGAAGCGGAGGGCGTGGAAGTGTGCGGAACGCTCTGGCTGGTGACGGAGATGGTTCGTGCAGGGAAAATCTCAACGATGGTGGCGCGGGCCGCATATCAGCGCATGCGCGATAGCGGCCGCAGGCTGCCTTGGGATCAGGCCGAGCTGCTTCTGGCCGGCCTGGATCCCCCAAGACCTTAGAAGCAGTGCTCCAGCGCCGGGAAGCTGCCGTCCTTGACGGCGGTGACGTAGGCGGTGACGGCGGCGTCGATGCTGGTCTGGCCTTCCATGAAGTTCTTCACGAAGCGCGCCTTCCGGCCTGGGAATACGCCCAGCAGGTCGTGCATCACCAGCACCTGGCCCGAACAATCCGGACCCGCGCCGATGCCGATTGTCGGAATCGCCAGCAGGTCGGTCACTTCCTTGCCCAGCTGCGTGGGGATCGCTTCAAGCACCAGCAGCGCCGCGCCGGCAGCCTGCATCTTCAACGCGTCGGCCTTCAGCAGGTCGGCGCTTTCGGTGGTCTTGCCTTGCACCTTGTAGCCGCCCAGCTGATGCACCGACTGCGGCGTCAGGCCGAGGTGGGCGCAGACCGGCACCGCGCGGTCGGTCAGGAAGCGCACGGTGTCGGCCAGCCAGGCGCCGCCTTCCAGCTTGACCATGTGCGCGCCGGCCTGCATCAGCTGCACGGCGTTGGCGTACGCGGTTTCCGGCGTGCCGTAGGCGCCGAACGGCAGGTCGGCCACGATCATCGCCGACTTGCTGCCGCGCGCCACGGCGGCCGTGTGGTAGGCCACTTCGGCCACCGTCACCGGCAGCGTAGATTGGTGGCCGTTGCAGACCATGCCCAGCGAATCGCCGATCAGCAGGATTTCGACGCCGCAGCGGTCCATCAGCGAGGCGAAGCTGGCGTCGTAGCAGGTCAGCATGGTGATCTTTTCACCGGCCGCGCGCAGGTTCGCCAGCGCGGGTATGGTGACTGCCTTGTTGGCGGCCGCTTTGGCCGGTGCAGGTGCGGTGGTGGCGGCAGGCTTTTGGCTCGCAGCCATTTCGTTTCCTTGCAAATAACCAGACATGGGAAATCCTTTAAAGATGTGATGACACGGCGATAGTGTAGTCCCGAATGCTATCGCGTGCAGGGGAGTCAAATAATGGGGCTGATGCCCTGGCCTGCGACCAAGGCGGCGTACTGCTGCGCCGCGCCCTTGCCGGGGATGTGGATGGCCGGCGCCAGTTCCAGCAGCGGCACCAGCACGAAGGCGCGTTCGGTCATGCGCGGATGCGGCACGGTCAGCGTGGCGCTGGCGATCTGCTGGTCGCCGTACAGCAGCAGGTCCAGGTCCAGCGTGCGCGGGGCGTTGCGGTAGGGCCGTTCGCGGCCGTGCGCCTGCTCGATGCCATGCAGCGCCTGCAGCAGCGCTTCGGCGTCCAGCGTGGTGGCGATGCGGGCCACGGCGTTGATGTAGTCGTCGCCGCTGGAGTCGATCGGCGCGGTGCGGTACAGGCCCGACGCCGCCATCAGCGTGCAGCCGGGCAGGCGTCGCAGGCGCTCCAGCGCGTCGGCCACGTTGCCGCGCGCGTCGCCCAGGTTGGCGCCGATGCCGATGTAGGCGATGGTAAAGGCGAACGGCGCGCCGTCATCCGGCTGCGTGGTGAGCGCGGCCGAGGGGCTGCCGCCGGTGCTGATATCGTTCATGTTGCGATGGCGCTGCTTAGTCGCCGCCGCCCTGGCCGCCGTCGCCGGAACCGCCGGCATGGCCGCCAGCGCTGCCGCCTGCGTTGCCACTTTCAGCGCCACCCTTGTTGCGGCCACCACGGCGCGGTGCGCGTTTGCGCTTGGCGCCGCCGGCGCCCGCTGGCTGGTTGGCCGATGCGATCAGGTCTTCGCGGGTGGCTTCGTCGCCTTCATAGAACGCGGTCCACCATTCGCCCAACTCGGCGTCGATCTCGCCCGAGGCGCAGCGCAGCAGCAGGAAGTCGTAGCCGGCGCGGAAGCGCAGGTGCTCCAGCAGCTTGTGCGGCGACTTGCCGGTGCGGCGCTCGAAGCGCGGCTGCATCGACCAGATGTCGCGCATGTCTGAGCCGATCTTGCGCTGCAAGGCCAGCTTCTCGGTCTGCGAATCGAGCACGTCGTCTGCCGCCAGGTGCAGCGCGGGGATGGTCTGCTCGCCGGCCGCGCGGTAGGCGGTCCACTTCTCCAACACCTGGTGCCACAGCAGCGACGCAAACAGGAAGCCCGGCGACACCGTCTTGCCGGCGTGGATGCGGGCGTCGGTCGAATCCAGCGCCAGCGTCACGAACTTGGCGCCCAGCGGCTGTTCCAGCACCACGTCCAGCAGCGGCAGCAGGCCGTGGTGCAGGCCTTCCTTGCGCAGCTGCTGCAGGCAGGCCAGCGCCTGGCCGCTCATCAGCAGCTTGAGCATCTCGTCGAACACACGCGCCGCAGGCACGTTGTCGATCAGAGACGCCATCACCGGAATCGGCGCACCGGTATTCGGCTCGATGGTGAATTTGAGCTTGGCCGCGAAGCGCACCACGCGCAGCATGCGCACCGGGTCTTCGCGGTAGCGCGCTTCCGGCTGGCCGATGATGCGCAGCGTCTTGGCGCGGATGTCCTCGATGCCGCCGTGGTAGTCCAGCACCTGCTGGTTGGCCGGGTTGTAGTACATGGCGTTGATGGTGAAGTCGCGCCGCACCGCGTCCTCCGCCTGCGAGCCGAAGGTGTTGTCGCGCAGGACGCGGCCATGTTCGTCCTTGGGCGCGTTGTCCAGCGTGGTGCCGCGGAAGGTGGTCACCTCCAGCAGGTCCTGGCCGAACATCACGTGCACGATCTGGAAGCGCTTGCCGATGATGAAGGCGCGGCGGAACAGGCGCTTGACCTGCTCCGGCGTGGCGTTGGTGGCGATGTCGAAGTCTTTCGGCTTCACGCCCAGCAGCAGGTCGCGCACGGCGCCGCCGACCACGAAGGCTTCGTAGCCGGCTTCCT
Organism: Duganella vulcania; assembly: GCF_009857655.1. Lineage (NCBI taxonomy): Bacteria > Pseudomonadati > Pseudomonadota > Betaproteobacteria > Burkholderiales > Oxalobacteraceae > Duganella > Duganella vulcania. The sequence goes on along the minus strand of NZ_WWCX01000018.1, from coordinate 52,998 downwards.
GCAGGGTGCTGGTGACGCGCACCGCGTTCGACGACAGCAGGCGCGGATCGATGCCGTGGGCTTCGGGGCCCAGCACCACCGGCGTGCTGGTGTCGCGTGCCTTGCTCTTGGTGCCGAGGATTTTGCGGATCAGTTTCTTAATCATTGAATAGGTCAATTAATGGCCAGCCTTGGGCTGTGGCGTGCGTTTTCAGTGCGGCGTTGGGGTTGGTCGCCACCGGGTGGCTGACGATGGACATCAGCGGCAGGTCGTTGTGCGAATCGCTGTAGAAGTGGACGGTGCCGAAGTCTTCCAGCTTCTTGTCCATCTTCGCCAGCCAGGCCTTGGTGTGCGTGACCTTGCCCGCGCCCTGGGTCGGGGTGCCGAGCAGCTTGCCGGTCAGCTTGCCGTCGGCGTCGGTCTCCGGCATGGCCGCGATCAGGTGCTCCACGCCCAGCGCCTTGGCGATCGGCGCGGTGACGAAGTGGTTGGTGGCGGTGACGATGGCCACCAGGTCGCCGGCGTCGATGTGCTTTTGCAGCAGCGCGCGCGCCGACGGGCGGATCGCCGGCAGCACCACTTCGGCCATGTACTGCTCCTGCATGGCCTTCAGGCGCTCCTGCGGGAACGAGGCCAGGGTGCCGAGCGAGAACTCCAGGTATTCCACCGGGTCCAGCGTGCCGGCCTGGTACTGGGCGAAGAATTCATCGTTGCGGCGGGCGAATTCGGCGGCGTCCACGGCGCCGATGCGCACTAAAAACTGCCCCCACTCGTAGTCGGAGTCGATCGGCAGCAGCGTGTGGTCGAGGTCAAACAAGGCTAAGTTCATGCAGGATTTCGTCATTCTTTAGCTTCCGCCTGCAACCACTCGCGCAGCAGCGGCAGGGTGATCGGGCGTTGGGTTTCCAGGGAATATTGGTCCAGCGAGTCCAGCATCGTCGACAGCGACCGCATGTCGCGCTGAAAATGGGACAGCAAGTAGGGTATCACGCCGGGCGACAGCGTCAAGCCGCGGGCGGTGGCGGCGGCCGTCAGCGCGGCCACCTTTTCGTCGTCGGTCAGGCCATGGATCTGGTAGATCAGGCCCCAGCCCATGCGGGTGCGCAGGTCTTCGCGCACCGGCAGCACGGCCGGCGCCACCGCGCCGCTGCACACCATGAAGGCGTGGTTGGCGCGGATTTCGTTGAACAGCGCGAAGGCGTCGATCTGCGCCAGCGGCGACAGCTTCTCGCAGTCGTCCAGCAGGTACAGGTCCACTTCCGGCGAGTAGACGAATTCGGACTCGATGGAAAACGGCGAGATGTAGCGTGCGCGCAGCTGATCGGCCTCGCTGCCGGCGCTGGCCAGGGCCTTGAGCAGGTGGGTCTTGCCGACCCCGCCCGCGCCCCACAGGTAGGCAAAGTGCTCGCGCGACGTGCGGTCGGCGAACTGCGCCATCAGCGCTGCCGCCTCGGCATTCTGTCCCACCTCGAACGATGCGAGGCTGTGCGCCTGGTCCGCGCCTAAATCGAGCACCAGCTGTTTCATGGCGTTCGCCTGTTTATGATCTTTTGCATAACGTTTTTCTGTTTCACGTCACGCATTATAGAAGCTGCTGCTCAGGTAGTGGCGGCGGAGATGCTTAAATGCCACCATCAGCACCGCCGAAGCGGGCAGCGCCAGCAGCACGCCGACAAAGCCGAACAGCTGGCCGAAGGCCAGCAAGGCGAAGATCACCGCCAGCGGATTGAGGCCGATGCGCTCGCCCACCAGGCGCGGCGTGAGGAAGAAGCCTTCCAGCACCTGGCCGGCGCCGTAGATCACGGCCACCGCGATCACGCCGCTCCAGTCGCTAAACTGCAGCACGGCCGAGATCAGCGCCAGCACCAGGCCCAGGCCGAAGCCCAGGTAGGGAATGAACACCAGCAGGCCGGTGATGATGCCGACCGGCAGGGCGACGTCGAAGCCGGCGATCGCCAGCGCTACCGAGTAGTACACCGCCAGCACGAACATCACCAGCAGCTGGCCGCGCAGGTACTGGGCCAGCAGCGTGTCGACCTCCTCGGCCATGTTCATCGTGGCGGCGATCCAGCGGCGCGGCACGGCGCCGGCGATACGGGCCAGCATCGGGTGCCAGTCCAGCAGCAGGTAGAACAGCACCACCGGGATCAGCACCAGCGTGGCGATCCAGCCCAGCACCGCGGTGCCGCCGGCGCGCGCCGAATTGAGCACGGCGCTCCAGATCTCCTCGCCGCTGGTGGCCATCTGCTGCGACACCAGCTTCTTGATGCCGTCGCTGTCCAGGCGCACCTTGACGCCCATTTCCTGCAGCTTGGGCACCAGCAGGTCGTTGGCTTTGGCCAGGAAGGCGGGGATCTGCGCCTGCAGCAGCGGGATTTCCTTCTGCAGCACCGGCACCACGATTAGCACCAGCGTGGCGATGGCGGCGAAGAACAGCACCACCACCACCAGCACGGCCAGCGCGCGCGGCACCCGCATCTTCAGGCGGCCGACGCGCAGGTGGTCGAGGAAATCGACGCCCGGATTGAGCGCGTAGGCGATGATGGCGGCGGCCAGGAAGGGCGTCAGCACCGGTCCCAAAGTGACCAGCAAGAGCAAGAATGCCGCCCAGATCGCTACCCAGAATGCCGTTTGCTTTTGCTCTACCGAGAGGGGAAATGGCATGGAAAGTGATTTAGATGGTTAAAAACGGCTGTTGGACGGGGCATTTTGATAAAATAGCGGATTGACCGGGTTGTTGCGTCGCTTTTTGCGCATTTTCGTGGCTTTTTGCTACGAAACAGGTCTCCGCCTTCTATTTTACCGCCTCCGCTGCGAAATACACCATGAGCCAAACTTCTAATGTTTCCCTGTCCTACCGTGACGCCGGCGTCGATATCGACGCGGGCGACGCTTTAGTCGAAGCGATCAAGCCTTTTGCCAAGCGCACCATGCGCGAAGGCGTGATGGGCGGCTTGGGCGGTTTCGGCGCCATGTTCGAGATCAGCAAGAAGTACAAGGAACCGGTGCTGGTCTCCGGTACCGACGGCGTGGGCACCAAGCTGAAACTGGCGTTCGAGCTGAACCGCCACGACACGGTCGGCATCGACCTGGTCGCCATGAGCGTCAACGACATCCTGGTGCAGGGCGCCGAGCCGCTGTTCTTCCTCGACTACTTCGCCTGCGGCAAGCTGGACGTGGCCACCGCGACCGACGTCATCAAGGGCATCGCCCAGGGTTGCGAACAGGCCGGCTGCGCGCTGATCGGCGGCGAGACGGCGGAGATGCCGTCGATGTACCCGGCCGGCGAATACGACCTGGCCGGCTTCGCGGTCGGCGCGGTGGAAAAATCCAAGATCATCGACGGCACCAAGATCGCCCCGGGCGACGTGGTGCTGGGCCTGGCCTCGTCGGGCGTGCACTCCAACGGCTACTCGCTGGTGCGCAAGATCATCGAAGTGGCCAAGCCGGACCTGGAAGGCGACTTCCACGGCCGCAAGCTGGCCGACGTGCTGATGCAGCCGACCCGCATCTACGTCAAGCCGCTGCTGGCGCTGATGGCCTCGATGGAAGTGAAGGGCATGGTGCACATCACCGGCGGCGGCCTGGTCGAGAACATCCCGCGCGTGCTGCAGCCTGGCCTGGTGGCCGAGCTGGACTCGAAGGCGTGGACCATGCCTCCGCTGTTCACCTGGCTGCAACAGCACGGCGGCGTGGCCGACGCTGAAATGCACCGCGTGTTCAACTGCGGCATCGGCATGACCGTGATCGTGTCGAAGGAAAACGCGGCGGCCGCCATCGCCCAGCTGGAAGCGGCCGGCGAAACCGTCTACACCATCGGCGCCATCCGCGCCCGCGTCGGCGACGAGCACCAGACCATCGTCGTTTAAGCGATACCCTTTTGGAGAAGCGGACCACGCCTCGGCGTCGTCCGCTTTTTTTACGCCTGGGCCCTGACCAGCCGGCGCGCGCGTCATGGTGTAAGCTGTAGCCACACACCGACAGCAGGAGTGGCGATGAGCGCGAGTTTTTTTGAGCAGGCTATCGTATCCGTATTGCGCCAACGGCTGCCCGCGCTGCTGGCTGTCTACCTGTTCGGCAGCCGCGCGACGGGGCAGGTGGGCACGGACAGCGATCTTGATCTGGCGGTGCTGGTTGAGGGCAAGCTTGAGCCGTTTGCGACATGGGAGCTGGCGCAGTCCTTGGCCGATATGGTTGGTTGCGACGTTGACTTGATCGATTTTCGTACCGCGTCCACGGTCATGCAATATCAAATCCTCACTACGGGTTCCCGTCTGTGGAGCAAGGACGTGCAGGCCTCGCTGTATGAGTGCGCCATCCTGAGTCAAAAAACTGAACTCGACGCCGCCCGCGCTGGTCTCTTGGACGATATTGAGCGCGAAGGACGAGTATATGGCCGATGACGTCGTCCTGAATAAGGCCGCCACGATAGAGCGCTGCGTGGCCCGCGCCCGCGAGGAGTATCTGAAGAATCCCGCGACGTTCGGTAGCGATCACACGCGGCAGGATGCAGCGATCCTGAATATTCAGCGCGCTTGTGAAGCCGCGCTGGATATGGGCCAGCATCTGATACGCCGGGAGCGGCTGGGTATCCCCCAAAGCGCACGGGATGTATTCAGCTTATTGGCGGACGCTCCATGGATAGATGTGGCACTTGCGGACGTCATGAAGCGTATGGTTGGTTTTCGCAACGTCGCCGTGCATAACTATCAAGCACTTCAACTGCCGATCACAGTCGCCATCATCGAAACGCATCTCGACGATTTTCTTGAACTTAGCCGAAAAATCATTCTGCACGACGCTTAGGCAAAGTCACAAATCGCGCACGGCTACGAGATGGCTGCCATCTTCATCGCCGCCGGCCTGGCTCTTAATGATTTTCCTTCGAACCAAGCTGGGAGGGATCGAGCCCGATTTTTCGGATGCTGCCATCAGATGCGTATTCCAGCGGAGCGGTTGTGATCGAGCGACGATATGAACTCCCGCCGGGCAGCAGGCTGTCGTGATAGAACACCAGGCTTTTCCCATCGTGCTCGACGATCGAGTGGTGATTGGTCGAGATTTTCAGATAATCGATGATCACACCCCGGTAGGTGAATGGTCCCAATGGAGACGCGCCCGTCGCATAGGCTATCTGCCCCGGCCACCCCGTTGAGAAACTGAAGTAATAAACGCCGGCGTGCTCGTGCAAAAACGGCGCTTCGCCGTATTGGCTACCTGCCGGCATATTCTGAATGACCACATTTTTGATCGCTCCATCGGTACTGGTCATATCCGATCCGAGTTTGACCACCTTGGGAACACGCGTGCCAAAGTACATATAGGCTTGCCCGGCATTGTCGACGAACACAGCGGGATCGATCGGTTCATCCCCGGCGTTTGAATCGCGTGCCTTGTCGACCAGCGGGGTCGTTCTCGCATCACTGTACCCGCCATCAGGACGGTCTGAAACTGCCACACCGATCTTGTCCCCTCCAACCGGGGCATAAAAATAATACTTTCCATTGCGATGGGCTACTTCGGGAGCCCACGCCTTGGCATCCGGCCGGGCCCATTTGAACACCGTCACGGATAAGGGAATGCCGGCATCTGTCCAGCTCAAACTGTCCGGCGAAGTGTACAAGCGCCAAGTGGTGGAGTCCCAATATTTTCCGGAGTTGGATGCGTCGTCCGTGGCGTACACGTAGTACTGGCCCCGGCCTTTATCGCTGAAAAAATGCGCGGACGGATCGGCACTGAAGCGCGGCGATATAGGCTGTGCTGCGATCGCAACCGCCGGGATCGCACACACGAGCATCAACATAGCGGAATACCTCATTTATTTCCTCCTCAGGACGTTAGGCGTCGCCACGACAGTCACCACTGACATCGGGCGCGAATGGATGGTCAACCTGCCGGAGCATGAAGCAGGTTGCGAAGTCGCGAGGCTATCTTCCGCCTGCGTGATAAAGGTTTGGCATGTCAGTTTGCCGCGTTTTGCATCGGGCAGCCGGATGTCCAGCATCCGCGAAACGATGCCTGGATTGACTGCCACGATGGCGACTTCATTCGTCGTCGGATTCTCAGCCACCAACGTATCCGGGTTATCGGATTTCAAGAACCGATATCCTGGCCTGATGAATTTGGTGAAATTGGCAAACGCCCAGAATTTCTTCGTGACCTGATATTCGGGCCGCTCCAGATTTGAATAGTCAGCCTTGATTAATCCCCAGTTCGAGCTGTTCTTGGGATCGGAAGACCTGTTTTCTACCGCTTGCCACAGAACCCAGGCGCGCGGGCTCATGCTGTTAATGTCGGTGATGATCTGCTGCGCCAGCGCGATGGCTGGACGCATGTCGTTGCTGTCTTCACGTACATTGGCGGGCGATAAATCGGTTTCGGACATCCACAACCTTTTCCCGGAAGTTTCCGCGATATCCTTGACGCCACTTTTTCCTATCCATTCGTAACTGTGGACGTTGATTTGCTGGATGACAGCTTTCGCCTCGGTGGACATGCCAGCCCAATCAACAAAAAGCGTCTGCGGATTTGTTTCGTCCGGTCCGGAGATTTCTGTCCGCATTCCGTTTTCCCGCAACACCTGGGCCAGCGCAATGTACATGCGCGACTGCGCTTCCGGCGACCAGTGGGCGCCTTCCTGCGTGTTCGTGGAAAACCAATAGGGCGTGTTGGGTTCGTTGATCGGAGACAGTGTTCTGAAACGGATACCATGCCGCCGCTCGAGCTCAGTTGTTACGCGCGCCAGATACCTTGAAAATTGAGTTTCAAAACCTGGAGCAAGATTGTCCTCCAATGCATTGACGTGCCCCGAAACCCTGCCGCTGCGGGTCATGAAATAGGGCGGAGAGTTTGAAAACGCCTCCAGGATCAAGTCCCGCGGCGCTACGCGGGCTTTGATCGCATCAAGCCACCAGCGCTGTCCTGCATCCGCAGACCAGTCCCAGGCATCGTCGGAGTCCGGATGCCACCCCTCACCCGGCTTGCGCCAGAATCCAGGAACGTCCGCACCGAGCCGCAAATACGAAGCTGTCTCGGGCGCATTGCCGCCGCCAATGTTGTACCGCGCGATATTGAGTGCAAGACCGTCCCGTCCATAGAGCAAGTCGGCCAGCTCGGTGCGATGTGGCTCGGCGAATCTCCCGGTCACATGGGCAAACCAGGCCAGGGCGGTTCCCCATCCTTCGAACGGAAGACCCGGATGCCGCCAGTCGACGTTAACCACGGCGGACACATACACCGGCTTTTCGTCCTTGTTCTCGGCATGCGCACCGCTGCGAAGAAGACACAGTCCCATTAAAACCATGCACGGTAACGATAGTGAACGGGACTTCATAAGCGGGTTTCCATTTCCGAGGTAAGCTTGTTTTCTTTTATGTAGGCGGCATGATCCGACAGCCTCGAAACGATCTGTTTAAAGTTGCGCTCGAGCTTGCTGTACGCAGCTGCGAGCACCGCGTCATCTTGCAGGGCCATCGTCGGCATGTAGGTTCTCGGTCGAATTCCCTGCCCCAAAAGGACGGCATGCCACGACGTGCTTGGGAACAGTTCTTCGGCTGCCAGGTTCAGTTGTCCACGCTCACGGAACAGCTCAATTCTTTCCCGCAGACTGTCCGGTATCCGCATGGCTTTTACGTAGCGCCATAATTCCGAGTCTTCGCGTTCAGTGGCGTGGTAATGCAAGATGAGGAAGTCCCGGACATCTTCGATTTCCCGCATGGCGTCTTTGTTGAAGGCCTGTGCGCACAACGGAGAAAACCCCGCATCCGGAAAATATCGAATGAGCCGCTGGATGCTGGATTGAATCAAATGAATGCTGGTAGACTCCAGCGGCTCGAGAAACCCGCTGGCAAGTCCGATGGATACCACGTTCTTGTGCCAAGGCGTTCTTCGCCTTCCTGCGGTGAACTTGAGGCGGTTGACCGGGGCCAGTGGTTTCCCTTCCAGTCCATCCAGCAGACACCGCTCTGCCGCTTCGTCCGTGGCAAATTCGCTCGAGTACACCACGCCGTTACCAACGCGATGTTGCAAAGGGATTCGCCATTGCCAGCCAAAAGGTCGGGCCGTGGAAATCGTATAGGGCGTCAGTGCCAGCTTCAATTCGCAAGGCACCGCACACGCGCGATTCATCGGCAGCCAACGCGACCAGTCTTCATATTCGACACCCAACTCCTGTCCAATAAGCATTGCACGCATTCCGGAGCAGTCGATAAACAAGTCGCCGGAAACCAGCTCACCCGACTTGAGCTTCAGGGCGGTGACATGCCCATTCTCTGCGTCACGTTCCGCCGTCAGCATGTCGCCAAGCTTGTGCGACACCCCGCGCGCCAGGCAGAGCCCTTTCAAATATTTCGCATAGCGGCCAGCGTCGAAGTGATAGGCGGACTGCAGATGCTGCAGCGGATCGCCGGGCCGTTCAGACGTGGGCGCAAATACATTGCTTCGCGCTGCCAAGGTACAAAGCGAGAATTCGGAAAAGTCGGGAACTTGTCCCTTGTCCTTCAAGCGCAGCCAGTATTGGAAGAAGTAGCCAATGTCGCGTTCCACCCCATACGAGCCGAACGGGTGGAAGTACTTTGAACCTTCCTTCAGCCAGCCGCGAAATTCGATGCCCAGTTTGAATGTCGCCCCGGTGGCGCGCATGAACTCGGCTTCATTGACGCCTATCATTTGATGGAACATGCGGATCGGCGGTATCGTCGCCTCTCCAACACCCACCGTGCCGATGGCGTCGGACTCGACCAGGACGATCTGGACGGCCCGGCCAAACGTGTGGGACAACGCGGCCGCTGTCATCCATCCGGCGGTACCACCGCCGAGTATCACCACTTTTGCAATCCATCTACCCTTGTCCATCACACTCCTTCACGCGGAAAACGCGCCGCGGAAAGGCGTGCGGCGCGTTGGTTCATGTCAGTCTTGCGTGGATGTTAGAAGTTTGCTTTCAGGGTCACGCTATACCGGCGGTCGTTGAGTTGCCACAGCAAGCCGCCTGAAGGGCGCTCGACATACGTCTGGTACATCGAGTTTTTCAAATTAACGGCATCCGCTGAAAGCGTGAAGGTTTTATTGATCTGATAGCTCACCGAGGCATCGAGCGACGAATAGGGCGTTGCATATTGGTTTGCACCGGAAACGCCGCTACCATTGATTTGGTCAAGGTAAGCGGAACGCCAGTTGTACGCAATCCGGGCTTGCACCGGGCCGCGTTCATACAGTGCGATCAGGTTGTAGCTGTTCTTGGATAACTTCGGCAAGGGAATGAGGACCCCAGGGGTGAGCTCAACTTTTGAGTCGACATAGGTGTAGTTGGCCTGTACGCCAAACCCTTTGAACGGATCTGGCAGGAAGTCAAAGAACTGCGTAAAGCCAGCTTCAAGGCCTTTTACCGAACCCTTACCCAGATTGATGTTGGTTCCAATATCGTAGATGACTCCGCCGAAGTTCATCGGTTCGATGCCGCTGGCGAGGTAACCCTTGATATCCTTCTTGAACGCGCCCAGGAACGCCATGTTGGACGTGCCCCAGTAGTCTTCCGCCGTCACATCATACGAAGTCGCAGTCATCGGCTCCAGGAACGGATTACCGGAACTGCCGGTAGGACGTCCGTTGGCGTTGAGCTGCGAGGGGATGTTCGGATTCAGCTGAACATGGGCGGCCATGTCGCCAAAGTTTGGCCGCGTCATCGTCTTGCCATAGCCGAAGCGGATCTGCAAATCTTCGTTCAGGTGCAGACGTGTGTTGAGGCTGGGGAGGATATTCGAGTAGCGGTTATTGAGGGCGACCGCATGGGACCCGGTGCTATCCTGGATAAAGCCTATCGATGTCTGATCGGTCCTGACAGCCCGGACACCCGCGGTGCCATCGAGTTCGTAGCCGAATACACTTGTGGCGAAGTCGCCCGTCACGAACAGGGACTGCGTCTTTTCGTGTTGCTCATTGATGTCCCCCGGAGCAAACGATGTATCAAACGTATAGGAGTTTGGCTTGCCGGCGAATAATTGCGCGTAAGTCGCGACGGTTCGGTCGAAAACGCTTGCGTTGGGATTGGCGTACTCCGGGAACACCGCAACAGGGAAACCAATGCCCGGCTTCATGAAGTTGCTGGCAGGCCCGGCGTAGGCGAGATCCGGATGCTGCGCCACTGGAATCAGCGGGCATGCTCCCCAGCTGGGATTGGTGCCCGTATCGTTACAGGCGCCGGTGCTGTTCCAGTTGCCCCGCAAGTTCACCTTGGTGTCCGCCAGGCGTACGCCGGCGTGCAGCTTGGTGAAGAAGTGGTCGCCAATGTCGTAGTCGAAATCCTGGCTAAGCGCCGACATTTTCAGATTGTCGCGGTCCACCCCATTGGCAAGCCACTCGTAATTCCAGTTCTTCGGATTGCCAAAATAGGCGTAGGGATTGCTTGGGTTGGCGGGATCGACGATGGAGAATTTTGGAATCTTGCCGCGCACATCGAAGGCCAGATTGAGATTGGGAATATTGGCGACGCTTCTGCTTTCGTTATCGTAAAGCTTGATGGAGTCGCCATTGCGTTCAGTGTCGTAGTGCGCGGTTTCATAGGCGAAATCAGTCTTCGACTTGAGCCTGTCCGAGATGCGCCACTTCAGGTTCACGGCGGACAAGTTCGTGCGATTGCGAACTTCCTGGTCAAACCGGGAGGACGAGAAAATTTGCGAGCCCAAAGTGCCGCTCGTGGCGCTGCCATCCGCTCCCCAAGTCCAGGTGGAACCAGCCGCTGCGCGCGGGTCGCTATTCTTGTCGTCGCCGTAGATGTATTCTCCGCGGCGGATAAATTTATAGTTCGAATAGAGATTTTGTGCCGTGAACAGCATGTCGTCGTTCACCTGCCATTGGTAGGCGACCGACAGGCCCTCGCGCTTCCGGCTCCCCGAGTCCTGGTACATCTCAAACGAAGTCGGCACATAGAGTTCGGTGAGAGCCCCCTTGTTTGGCATCGAATTAAAGGCCGCAGCCTTTGCCGCCGAGGGAGCTTTCGTCGGGTCGCTCGAGCATTTCCCAACCGTTGCGGTAAGACAGTGCTGCTGTTGCTGAAGAACGGCGTCCTGGCGATAGTAGGTCTCGCTTCCCGTTGCATTCACCAGGATGCCCATGCGGCCAGCACCCGTATTGAATTGCCGGCTCAACAGGCCCGAAACCGACGGCGAAGACTTACGAACCCGGTCATAGTAATTCGACTTGAGCGTAATAACGTTGAGGTCTTCTTTCGAATCGAATGGCAGCCGCGTGCGGATGTTGACCACGCCGCCGACGCCGCCTTCGATCAAGTTGGATGCCGCGTTCTTGTAGACATCAACGCCGGCCATGAGTTCAGAGGGCAGCCCTTCCAGGTCCGGTGCCCGGCCACCGTTGGCCGTAAAGAAGTCTCGTCCGTCGATCAGGTTGCGCACTTGGGTAATGCCACGGATGGTGATCGCGGGTTCGGTGCGGTGGTCGTAATCCGTGCCGCCCTCGCCGTACCGGCGCTGGATCTGGACCCCGGCGACCCGCTGCAGCGACTCGACCGTATTCACGTCCGGCAGCTTGCCGATGTCGGTTGCCTGGATCGAGTCGACGATCTGATTGGAGTCCTGCTTGAGATCGCGCGCCGACTTCAACGCCGCTCGCTGACCGGTGACGACAACGGCGATCGGGGTGTCCGTGTCCTTGCCTGCAACGGCAGTCCCGGCTTCCTGCGCAGTCGCGGTCATTGGCCCGGCCATTAAAAGTGCACAAGCCTGGGCCACCATGGTTTTTCTAATCGTTTTTGTATTTCCGTCTCTCATCTAACTGTCCCCTTAATCGTTTTTTTGGGAAGTGCTCCTCCAATGCTGCCGGCCCGATATTTCGGGTCCAACAGGTCTCCGACGCCCGTTTCGACGGGATCGCCATATTTCTGCTTCTTCTCGCCCGCCTTCTCCAGGCGATTGAAGTAGTGCAATAAAGTCTATTACTGTCAACCATTAAACTGGTATAAGGTTTTTGACGCCAGCTATGGCGTTTTCGCATAGCGAAGCCACCTGCGGGAGCGCCAGCGCGACATGCCTGCGATAATCGGCCCGCTGATCGCACGGCCGCCGTCCTGGTCCGAGACCTCAGCAAGGGGCAAGCCGGTATAACTCGGGTGATATGGCGCTTGAGGTGGACGGTGCTTCGACAACCATTCGATAGGCAATAAGCAGTCCGTTATCGCCAAAGGAAAAGCCAAGACCTTGGTCGAGGCGAAGAGGTCGGCTGAAAGATCCGCGAAAGAGAATCTTGAAGACGTCTGTCGAGCCGGGTTACGCGCCGGCTCTATACGCCCTAGGCGTTTGCTGCGATATCGGAGACTTGGTCGGCAAGGATGAACTCAAGGCGGGGTATTTTTTTGAGCGCGCGGCCAAGCTGGGTTATTCCAAGGCGAAATTCGAACATGGCCGCAATCTCTTTTACGGCTCCCACGGGTTCGATAAGAAATCCCAGCTGGGCTGGCAGCTGGTTCAGGACGCCGCGAATGAACATGTGGAGGACGCAAAGGAATTCATCCGGAACGTCGCGCCTCCACACAGAACATAAAGCCTTTACTTGCGCTGGTCCGGCGGTGGTGGCGGCATGCCGCCTTCGGGGACGGCCACCACGCCTTCGCGCATCTTCTTGCACACGCCTTTGACGTCCTCGCCGCGCCGGCCCTTGAAGGTGACCTTGACGCCTTCGGCCTTGCCCTTGCAGGCGTCGATCGCTTCCTGCGGCGGGCCGCGTTTGCCGTCGTGTTGCGGCGGCGGTGGCTGGTTGCCGTTTTGCGCAGAGGCGCTCACTGCGGCGCTTGCCAGCATCGCCAGCACCAGGCTGCGGGGGAATATGCTCATCTTCATCTCCTATTTCTTTAAAATTTTTTCCACCGGCGACGGCCGCAGGCGGAAGGCGTCGGGCATGCCCGAACCCAGCAACGGGCGCAGGTACAGCCGGAAGGCGTCGGTCACGTCGGTGCCGCTGGCGCTGATGAACTCGTCCTCCATCACCCGCGTCTTGCCGGCCACGTCGGCCAGCGCCATCAGCTCGTAGTCGACCGAGTAGAAGCCGGTGCGCTTGATCGCCACCGAGCCGTCGCGCCCGCCCCACATGGCGAACTGCACCGCCTTTTCGCCCACCTCGCGCGCCTCGCGCTGGTCCACGTCCGACACGCAGCCGATGAAGGACCGTTGCAGGTAGCCGAAGGTGTCGCCGCGCACGCGCTTGATGCCCAGTTTGGCCTTGATCTCGTCGCACAGCAGGTCGGCCAGCGCGCCCGTGCCCGACAGCTGCACGTTGCCGTGCGCGTCGCGCTCGACCTCCTTGGCCAGCAGGCTGGCGATCGGCTCGCCCGACGCGTCATGGATGCCCTCGGACACGGCGATCACGCAGCGGCCATAGCGCGCGTAGGTGGCCTTGACGTCGGCCAGGAACTGCTCCAGCGAGAACACGCGCTCGGGCAGGTAGATCAGGTGCGGGCCGTCGTCCGGGAACTTCTTGCCCAGCGCCGAGGCGGCCGTGAGGAAGCCGGCGTGGCGGCCCATCACCACGCCCACGTACACGCCCGGCAGCGAGGCGTTGTCCAGGTTGGCGCCGGCGAAGGCCTGCGCGACAAAGCGCGCCGCCGACGGGAAACCCGGCGTGTGGTCGTTGCCGACCAGGTCGTTGTCGATGGTCTTGGGGATGTGGATGCTGCGCAGCGGATAACCGGCCTGCTGCGCCTGCTCGCTGACGATGCGTACCGTGTCGGACGAGTCGTTGCCGCCGATGTAGTAGAACTGCTCGATCTCGTGCGCGCGCAAGACCTTGAAGATTTCCGTGCAATAGGCCAGGTCCGGCTTGTCGCGCGTCGAGCCCAGCGCCGACGACGGCGTGGCCGCCACCAGCTCCAGGTTGTGGCTGGTCTCGCGGGTCAGGTCGACCAGGTCCTCGTTGATGATGCCGCGCACGCCGTGCAGCGCGCCGTAGACGCGGGTGACGTCGCGGAAGCGGCGCGCCTCCAGCACCACCCCCGCCAGCGACTGGTTGATGACGGCGGTCGGACCGCCTCCCTGTGCGACCAGAATTTTTCCCGACGACATGCGCGCTCCTCCGTAGACGTTGAACAGGCCTGCCGCAACTATAGCGCGACTTTCAGCGCGCGCCGATATTCTTGTCGAGGAATTTCTCCACCCGGGTCCAGAAGTCGATGCGGTTTTTCGGCAGCGCCCAGCCGTGGCCTTCCTCGCCGTACTTGAGCCATTCGACGTTCCGATTGCCGGCCTTGACGGCCTGATAGAATTTTTCGCCGTGCACCAGGGGCACGCGCAGGTCGGCGCCGCCGTAGGCCATCAGCAATGGCTGCTTGAGGCGCGCGGCTTGCAGCAGCGGCGACGTGGCGCGCAACTGCTCGGCGTCCTTGACGGCGTCGCCGATCAGCTCCGGCATGCCGAAGCGCTTCCAGCTGGCCGGCAGGTCGGACTCGGAGAACCAGCCGCTGTCGTACAGCAGGTGGATGTCGGTCACGCCCACCCATTCGATACCGCAGCGGTACAGCTCGGGATCGTTGATCAGGCCCATCAGCGTGGCATAGCCGCCGTAGCTGGCGCCGGCGATGCAGATGCGCCGCGGGTCGGCGGTGCCCTGCGCGATGGCCCAGCGCGCGCCGTCGGCGATATCGTCCTGCATCTTCAGGCCCCATTGCTTCCAGCCCGCGCTGGCATGGGCGGCGCCGTAGCCTGTGCTGCCGCGAAACTCCGGTTCCAGCACGGCATAGCCGCGCGACGTCAGGAACTGGGTTTCCGCATTCCAGGACCAGTCGCCGCCACGTATAAACGGTCCTCCGTGCACCAGCACCACCATCGGCCGGTTCTTGCCGGGGGCGCCGGCCGGCAGCGACAACCACGCCGGGATGCGCAGGCCGTCGCGTGCCTTGTAGTACACCAGCTCCTTGCTGCCCATCCGCGCCGGATCGATGGCCGGCGCTTCGCTGCCGAGCTCGGCCAGGCGGCCGCTGGCCGTGTTGAACACCTGGTAGGTGTGCGGCTGGCGCGCCGAGTAGGAGGTGACCAGCACCCATGGCGATGCCGGCCGCAGCGGCGGTGTGAGCAGGTTGACGGTGTGCGGCAGCAGCGCGTCGATCTTGTCCTGCAGGGCCTGCATGGCGGGATCGAACCATACCGTGCCCCAGGCGTCGCTGCGCACGCGCGCGCCCAGCAGCTTGTTGTTGCTGACGATCAGGCTGCCCTCGAAGTCGAAGCCATCCAGGTCCACCAGCGGCTGGGCGTCCATTTTCTGGGTGGCCGGATCGTAGCGGTACAGTGCGCTCGTGTCGCGGCCGGCGTGGCTGACCACATACAGCATGCCGTCCGGGCCGAAGGCCAGCGGCGAGAAATCGCCGGCCTGGGCGATATAGCGGCCCTTGGTCGCCAACTGGCGCCATTGCTGGCTGGCCGTATCCCGGTACCAGATCGTGGTGTCATTGTCGTTGTCGGCCAGGGTGTCGAGCAGGCGCGGCGCGCCGTTCTGGTCCAGCAGCCAGTCGCTGCCCTGTCCGGGGTGGGGCACGGCTTGCGTCTTGCCGGTCACCGTATCGAGCTGCAGCAGGTCGATGTACTGCGGCTCGCCGGGGCGCCCCATGTTGACGTCGTAGACGTAGACCGAGTCGCCGTCCTGGGCGCCGTCCTGCGTCATCATGTAGGTGTGCCAGGGCAGCGGCTCGACCGCGAGATCGCCGTCCTCCAGCAGCGGCTGCGACCGGTTGGCGAGGCGGCGGAAGCCCTTGCCGTCGCGGTTGACCGCGTACAGGCCGGGGGCATAGCGGCGGTCGCGCTCGCCCACGCTCTGGTCGGTGACGTTATAGATCAGGCGGTCGTTGTTCACCCAGCGGAAACGGCCGATGTCGGCGTCCTTGAACTGGGCGACCACCTTGGCCTGGCGGTCATCGAGGGTGATCACCATGAGGCGGTCGCGCTTGCCGTCGGTACTGCTCTTGACGGCCAGGTATTTTCCGTCCGGCGACAGCTGCGGTGTGCTGAAGGCCGGGTTGGCAAAGAATTGTTCGGCCGGCGGCGTCGCCGAGGCAGCCAGGCTGCACGCCGCCAGAACCAGCGCGGCCGACAGGCGGTACGGCGACATCAATGCTGCGCTCCGGCGCCGATATGCTTGTCGAGGAATTTCTCGACCCGGGTCCAGAAATCGAAGCGGGTCTTGGGCAGCGCCCAGCCGTGGCCCTCGTCCGGGTACTCGATCCACTCGACGTCGGGGTTGGTCTGCTTGACCGCCTTGTAGAACTTGGTGCCGTGCGGCAGCGGCACGCGCTGGTCGGCGCCGCCGTAGGCCAGCAGCAGCGGCTGCTTGATGCGCGCGGCCTGCAGCAGCGGCGACGTGGCCTTCAGCTGCTCGGCATCCTTGACCGGATCGCCCACCAGCTCAGGAATGCCGTACTGCTTCCAGCCTTCCGAAAAGTCCGACACATAGGCCCAGTGGCCGTCGTGCATCAGGTTGATGTCGGTGACGCCGGCCCAGTCGATGCCGCACTTGTACAGGTCGGGATCGTTGATCAGGCCCATCAGCGTGGCGTAGCCGCCGTAGCTGGCGCCGGCGATGCAGATGCGCCTGGCGTCGGCCGTGCCCTGGGCGATGGCCCAGCGCGCGCCGTCGGCGATATCGTCCTGCATCTTCAAGCCCCATTGCTTCCAGCCGGCGCGGTAGTGGCGCTGGCCGAAGCCGGTGCTGCCGCGGTATTCGGGCTCCAGCACCGCGTAGCCGCGCGAGGCCAGGAATTGCGCCTCCGGTTCCCACTCCAGGTCGCCGCCGCGGACGTACGGGCCGCCGTGGACCAGCATCACCATCGGCAGGTTCTTGCCGGCGCCCTGCGGCACGGTCAGCCAGGCCGGGATGTCGAGGCCGTCGCGTGCCTTGTAGTGCACCAGGTTCTTGTGCGCCATCTGGTTCGGATTGATGGATGGATAGCTGGCGCCGACGGCGTTCAGCTGCTGGGTGTCGCGGTTGTACAGGAAGCTGCGCGAAGGCCACACGTCGCTGAACGCGCGCACCAGCACCCACGGCGCCTGCGGCTGTGCAGGCGGCGTCAGCAGGTTGATGGTGTTGGGCAGCATGGTGTCGACCTTGTCCTGCATCGCCTTCATGCCCTGGTCGAACCATACCGTGCCGGCGGCGTCGGTCTTATAGCGCACGCCGAGGATCTTGTCGCGCTCCATGATCAGGCGGCCGCGGAAGTCATAGCCGTCCAGCTTGACGATGGGCTTGTCGGAGATGGTGTTGGTGGCCAGGTTGTAGCTGTGGATCGCCATGAGGTCGCTGTGCCTGTTCGTGATCACGTACAGCATGCCGTCCGGCCCGAACGCCAGCGGCGTGAAGGCGTTCTTGCCGCCGGTGTAGCTGTCGAAGCCGGTCAGCTTGCGCCAGTCGTTGGTGGCCGGATCGCGGTACCAGACCTCGCTGGTGCGTTCCTTCACGGTTTCCGTCAGGCGCGGTTCGCCCTTGCTGTCGAGCAGCCAGCTCATGCTGTTGCCGGGGCGGGGAATGGTGGCCGCCACGCGTCCGGTCAGGGTGTTGATGCGCTGCAGGTCGACACGGTCCACCTGGCCGGGGCCGCTGATGCTCATGTTGAGCACGTACATGTATTCCGAGTCCTGGGCGCCGGGCTGGTCCAGCATGTAGGTGTGCCACGGCAGCAGGTCGCGCGTCAGCGAGCTGCCCGAGCCGCCGGTGATGAAGGGCTGGCCGTTGCGCTTGGCCAGCTGGCGGAAGTTGGTGCCGTCGCGGTTGATCGCGTACAGGCCGGGCGCGTAGCGCTGGTCGCCCTGGGCCAGCTGGTGGTCGGCGGCGGTGAAGGCCAGGCGCTCGTCGCTGATCCACTGGAAGCGGCCGATGTCGGCATCGCTGAAGTTGCCCACCACCTTGACCGTGTTGGTTGCCAGTTCCACCACGGCCAGGCGGTCGCGCTTGTCCCTGGAGCCGACCCTGACGGCCAGGAATTTGCCGCTGGGCGAGAGCTGCGCCTCGTTGAATTCCGGATTGCCGAAGAAGTCTTCGACCGATGGGCGGGGCGGCGGCGCGTCGGCGGCCTGGACGGTGTGGAAAGCCTGGCTGGCGGCAAAGGCCAGCAGCAGGAGAGGGCGCAGGTTCATGGTCGTATTTGAAATGGACGGTGCCCGCACAATAGCACTAAGTTATCAAATCCGCCATGCCCTCATGTTCCGCTCAGTTCAACGGACAGGCCTGCGCCGGCGGCGGCACGATGACCCAGTGGGCGGCGGTGGCGCCCACGGTGGTCTGGAAACGCGCCAGTTCCATGCCGGGAACCACGGTGGTCACCACCGCGTGGGACGGCGCCGGCCGCGGTCCGGCGACCGGGTCCGGGGCCGACGCCAGCGTGCCGGGCAGGGGATGGGCGATCAGGTCGAGGCGCCACACCCGGACCGATTCCGGATTGCCGGTGCCGTTCCAGTTGCCGCCGGCGGGGCGGGCGAAGGGCGGCAGCTGGCAGGCGTCGGCGTCGGTGTCCGACCAGATCACCGACATGCCTTGTCCGTGGCCGTGGCCGTCGGTGGGCTGCACCAGCGCGCCGGCGTCCGGATGGGCGACATCGCCAGGCCGCACCGTCAGGCCCAGCGCGGAGACCTGGAGCACTGGCTGGCCGGGCGTGGCCGGGTCGGCGGCCATGCCGCGGTACAGGTACTGCTGCGCGCGGGCGCCGCCGGCCAGCGTGGCGGCGAGCAGCGCGCAAGCCGCGATGCGGCGGCGGAGGATGGCTTGTCTGCTTGGGGGTGTCATCGGTTCTTCCTGGTCGTTGCCGCTTAGTTTACCGCGGATGCCGGCCGCGCCGCCAATCACGCTTCCGGCGCCCGGATGTAGTCGACTAGCGCGCCGGTCTGGGGCGCCGGCGCCGGCGTCAGCAGGCTGACTGCGACCAGCGTCAGCAGGCCAGCCGGCACGCCGAAGATGCCGGCCGAGATGGGCGCGATGTGGAACCATTGCCCGGCCACGCTGCCGCCCAGCGTCGGATTGGCGTGCAACATGTAGTACAGGCAGACCGCGAAGCCGGTCGTCATGCCGGCCAGCGCGCCCTGGTAGTTGGCGCGCTTCCAGAACACGCCCAGCACCAGCGCCGGGAACAGCGCCGACGCCGCCAGCGAGAACGCCGCGCCCACCAGCGACAGGATGTCGCCCGGTTTCTGCGAGGCGGCGTAGGCGGCGATGAAGGCCACGCCCAGCAGCAGCAGCTTGGAGATGGTCACCCGCTTCTGGGTCGAGGCGCCGCGGTCGACGATCTTGTAGTACACGTCGTGCGACAGCGCGTTGGAGATCGCCAGCAGCAGGCCGTCGGCGGTCGACAGCGCGGCGGCCAGCCCGCCCGCCGCCACCAGGCCGGACACCACGTACGGCAGGCCGGCGATCTCCGGCGTGGCCAGCACCAGCACGTCGGCGTCGATGGTGATCTCGGCCAGCTGCACCACGCCGTCGTGGTTGATGTCGCTGATGCTGAACAGCGGATTGGCCTTGTCCACATTGGCCCAGTACGAGACCCAGTTGGGCAGGTGGGCGTAGTCGCTGCCGACCAGCGCGCTGTAGATGTCGTACTTGACCAGCACCGCCAGCGCCGGAATGGTCAGGTAGATCAGCAGGATGAAGAACAGCGTCCAGAACACCGACACGCGCGTCTCGTGCACCGACGGCGTGGTGTAGGCGCGCATCAGGATGTGCGGCAGCGCGGCCGTGCCCAGCATCAGGCAGAACACCAGCGCCAGGAAGTTGTTGCGCTTGATGTCCGAGGTCTCGGCGTCGCCGGGGTAGGGCGTGGCGTGCGGCGTGATCGGCTCGGCGCGCGCCAGGTTCTGGTCGCGCGCCTCGCTCCAGCTGCGCGCGGCCTCGTCGGCGTTTTTCGGATAGGCGATCAGCGCCCGCTCGGCGTTGCGGATCTCCAGCAGCGAGGCGTTGCGCAGCTTGACGCGGTCGAGCTTGCGCTGGAGCTCGATGCGGCCCGCCTCCCACGCGGCCGGCAGCGCGCGCAGGCGGGCGTCGAGCTCGTCGGCGCGCTGGCGGAAGATGGCGCGCACCTCGGCCTCCTTCGGATCGTTCTGCAGCACGTTTTCGCGCGCGCCCAGCTTGGGCAGCAGCTTGCCGTAGGCCAGTTGCGGGATCGGGTTGTCGGTGTGCTTGCCGGACAGCCAGATGGCCGGCATCAGGAAGGCCACCAGGATGATGATGTACTGCGCCACCTGGGTCCAGGTGATGGCGCGCATGCCGCCGAGGAAGGAGCACACCAGGATGCTGGCCAGGCCGAGGAAGATGCCGACCGAGAAGTCGACGCCGGTGAAGCGCGAGGCGATCAGCCCGACCGCGTAGATCTGCGCCACCACGTAGGTGAAGGAGACGATGATGGTGGCGGCCACCGCCAGGATGCGCACCGCGCGCCCGCTTGGCCCCTCGCCGTCGCCGCCGCCGTAGCGGGCGGCCAGGAAGTCGGGGATGGTGTACTGGCTGAACTTGCGCAGGTAGGGCGCGATCAGCAGCGCCACCAGGCAGTAGCCGCCGGTCCAGCCCATGATGTAGGCCAGGCCGTCAAAGCCGTGCAGGTACAGGCCGCCGGCCAGGCTGATGAAGCTGGCGGCGGAGATCCAGTCGGCGGCGGTGGCCATGCCGTTGAACATGGCCGGCACGCGCCGTCCGGCCACGTAGTATTCAAGCACGTTGGAGGTGCGGCTGAGCACGCCGATCGACGCGTACAGCACGATGGTGGCGAACATGAACAGGTAGCCGATCCAGGTGCGCGACATGCCTTCCTGCTCCAGCACCGAGAGCGCCACCAGGAAGCAGGCGAAGCCGCCGGTGAACAGCAGGTAGTAGCTGCGCAGGCGCTGGAAGAATGTGCGGGAGGCCTTCATGCGCGCGGCTCCGTTGCCTCTGCCGCCGCCCGGTCCAGCTTGCGCATGCGCCAGGCGTACACCGCCAGGATGGCCAGGTAGACCAGCGACGCGCCCTGCGCCGCCAGGTAGAACGACAGCGGCCAGCCGAACACGCTCAGGCCGGCCAGCTCGCGGGCGAAGAAGGCGGCGCAGAAGCCGGTCGCCAGCCAGGCCAGCAGCAGCAGCGCGGTCAGGCGGCGCGTGCGTTCCCAGTGCCGGGCGCGGATCACGGTCTTATCCATAGTACGGCGGCTCGCTTTCCGGTTCCTGCGGACGCGGCGGCAACGGGAAGGTCAGCCGGAACAGTGCGCCCGGCAGCTTCGATTGCTGCGCGCGCGGATTGTTGTAGATGTCGACCTCGGCGCCGTGCTGCTGGGCGATCTCGCGCACGATGGCCAGGCCCAGGCCGCTGCCCTCGGCCTTGTTGCCGAGGATGCGGTAGAAGCGCTCGAACACCCGCCCGCGTTCGGCCTGGGCGATGCCGGGGCCGGTGTCCTCGACCTCCAGGAAACCGTGCTCGGCATCGCCGCGCACCCGCACGGTGACGCTGCCGCCGGCCGGCGTGTAGCGCAGCGCGTTGTCGATCAGGTTGGACAGCAGCTCGCGCAGCATGGTCGGGTTGCCGACGATGTGCACCGGCTCGGCCGGCGCCTCGTAGCCCAGGTCGATGCGCTGCGCGAACGAGGCCGGCACCCAGTCCTGCACCGCGCTGCGCGCCAGCTCGGACAATTCCAGCGGCAGCATGGCGGTGCCGGCCTGCGGCTGGTTCTCGGCGCGGGCCAGGGCCAGCAGCTGGTTGACCAGGCGGGTGGCGGCCTCCGAGCTCTTGGCCAGCTGCTCCAGCGAGCGGTGGATTTCGCCGCTGTCGGTCTGGCGCAGCGCCAGCTCGGACTGCATGCGCATGCCCGCCAGCGGCGTGCGCATCTGGTGCGCGGCGTCGGCGATGAAGCGCTTCTGCATCTCGATCGACAGCGACAGCCGCGCCAGCATGTCGTTGAGCGACGTGACCAGCGGCGAGATCTCCTCCGGCACCTGGTTGGAGGCGATGGGGCTGAGGTCGTCCGAGCTGCGCGCGCGGATGCGCTCCTGCAGCTGCGCCAGCGGCGACAGCCCGCGCGCCAGCGCGAACCACACCAGGGCCAGCACGATGGGCAGGATGATGAACTGCGGCAGGATCACGCCCTTGATGATGGCGTTGGCCAGCTGGCCGCGCTTCTCCAGCGTCTCGGCCACCTGCACCAGCGCCAGCTGCGGATCGTCGACCGCGTCGCGCTCCAGCCGCACGTAGGCGTAGGCCACGCGCACCGGCGTGCCGTGCATGGTGTCGTTGCGGAAGCGCACGCTGCTGCGCGGCTTGTCGTCCTCGTCGATGACCGGCGGCGGCAGGTCGCGGTCGCCGTCCACATGTTCGCCGTGCGGCCCCTGGATCTGGAAGTAGACGTTGTCGACGTCGTCGGCGCGCAGGATGTCGCGCGCCGGGCCGGACAGGCCCTTGATGACCTTGCCGTCCACCGCGCGCACCTGCTGGGCCAGCACGGTCACGCTGTCCTCCAGCGCGTGGTCGAACGGCTGGTTGGCGATGGACTTGGCCACCAGGTAGGTGATCGCGATGCTCATCGGCCACAGCAGCAGCAGCGGCGCCAGCATCCAGTCCAGGATCTCGCCGAACAGCGAATGCTGGATCTCGTCGTCCGCCTCGGCCGCCGGCGGCTGGTACTCCAGATCCTGCGGTGGCGAGGCCGGCGGCGTCACTTGGCGGCGTCCGAGAATTTCTCCAGGCAGTAGCCCAGGCCGCGCACGGTGGCGATGCGGATGCCGCCCACCTCGATCTTCTTGCGCAGCCGGTGCACATAGACCTCGATGGCGTTGTTGCTCACTTCCTCGCCCCATTCGCACAGGTGGTCGACCAGTTGTTCCTTGGACACCAGCCGGCCGCTGCGCGCCAGCAGGATTTCCAGCAGGCCCAGCTCGCGCGCCGACAGGTCCAGCATCTGGTCGTTGATGTAGGCGCTGCGGCCGACCTGGTCGTAGCTCAGCGGCCCGTGCTTGACCACGGTGGCGCCGCCGCCGGCGCCGCGCCGGGTCAGCGCGCGCACCCGCGCCTCCAGCTCGGACAGCGCGAAGGGCTTGGCCATGTAGTCGTCGGCGCCCAGGTCGAGGCCGTTGACGCGCTGCTCGATCGAGTCGGCCGCGGTGAGGATCAGCACCGGCAGCAGCGAGGAACGGGCGCGCAGGCGGCGCAGCACCTCCAGCCCGGACAGCTTGGGCAGGCCCAGGTCGAGGATCAGCAGGTCGAATTCCTGGGTCGAGAGGGCGGTGTCGGCCTCCTGGCCGTTGCCGACGCAATCGATGGCGTAGCCGGACTGGCGTAGCGAGCGGGTCAGGCCGTCGGCCAGCACGCTGTCATCCTCGGCAAGTAAAATACGCATGTAAAACACTCCGGCTGCAGAAGCTTGTATTGTGTTGCATTTCGCGCAGGGTGGCGAGTTTTTGTGCGATCTCAAAATTGTTTAAAAATCGTGCTTGCATTAAGCACTGTTTTTTTATACAGTGCTGCCTGTACCGACGAATTCAGCGAATTTGCACCCACTCACTGGTTGAAAGAACATTATGGACGATAAAAAAGCTGTTGTACCTGCATCTGAAAAGGCTAAGGCGCTGGCTGCCGCGCTGGCCCAGATTGAAAAGCAATTCGGCAAAGGCTCCGTAATGCGCATGGACGCCAACGCGCCGATCGAGGACGTGCAAGTGGTGTCGACCGGCTCGCTGGGCCTGGACATCGCGCTGGGCGTCGGCGGCCTGCCGCGCGGCCGCGTGGTGGAAATCTACGGTCCTGAATCGTCCGGTAAAACCACGCTGACGCTGCAAACCATCGCGGAAATGCAAAAACTGGGCGGCACCTGCGCCTTCATCGACGCCGAGCACGCGCTGGACGTGGGCTATGCGCAGAAGCTGGGCGTCAACCTGCACGAGCTGCTGATCTCGCAGCCGGACACGGGCGAACAGGCGCTGGAAATCTGCGACGCGCTGGTGCGTTCCGGCTCGGTGGACATGGTCGTGGTCGACTCCGTCGCGGCGCTGACGCCGCGCGCCGAGATCGAGGGCGACATGGGCGATTCGCTGCCGGGCCTGCAAGCCCGCCTGATGTCCCAGGCGCTGCGCAAGCTGACCGGTTCGATCAACCGCACCAACACCCTGGTCATCTTCATCAACCAGATCCGCATGAAGATCGGCGTCATGTTCGGCAGCCCGGAGACCACCACCGGCGGCAACGCGCTGAAGTTCTACGCTTCCGTGCGCCTGGACATCCGCCGCACCGGCTCGATCAAATCGGGCGACGAGGTGATCGGCAACGAGACCAAGGTCAAGGTCGTCAAGAACAAGATCGCGCCGCCGTTCAAGGAAGCGCACTTCGACATCCTGTACGGCGCGGGCACTTCGCGCGAGGGCGAGATTCTTGATCTGGGCGTGGAAGCGAAGATCGTCGAGAAGTCCGGCTCGTGGTACAGCTACAACGGCGAGCGCGTCGGCCAGGGCAAGGACAACGCCCGCATCTTCCTGCAGGAGCGTCCGGAGCTGGCGTGGGAAATCGAAAACAAGGTCCGCGAATCGCTGGGCGTGCGCGCACTGCCGCCGCTGGCCGCCGACAGCACCGTGGTCAAGCTGAAATCCGTCGACAAGGCGGACAAGGGCGACAAGGCCGACGCCGCGTAAGCCGCGTCCGCTTCATCCCGAACCACCGCGCTGTTGATGCAGCCGGTGGTTTTCTCATTGTGCGGAGGATTTTATGGCAGCACCGCAACTCAGCCTGAAGGGACGCGCGCTGCGCTTCCTGTCGATGCGCGAGCACAGCCGCATGGAGCTGGGCCGCAAGCTGGCGCGCTACGCGGAGGAGGGCGACGACGTCGAAGCCCTGCTCGACCTGCTGGAAAAGAACAACTGGCTGTCGCAGGAGCGCTTCTCGGAGGCGCTGATCCACCGCCGCTCGGCCCGCTTCGGCAACAGCCGCATCGTCGCCGAGCTGCAAAGCCACGGCATCAAGGGCGAAGAGCTGCAGGAGCTCAAGGCCGGCCTGGCCGAGGGCGAGACCGAACGCTGCGTGGAAGTGTGGAACCGCAAGTTCGGCACCGTGGCGGCCGATCCGCAGGAACGCAACAAGCAGATGCGCTTCCTGCTGCAGCGGGGGTTTTCCCAGCGCGCCGTGCAGACCGTGCTCAAGGGCGCGCCGGAAGACGATTGAGCCGCTGCCGCGCCGCACCATGCAATGTTTCCATGACTGAAATAAGACCTATGAATTTCTTGTAATAAAACTCTCAAAACGCCCATATTTCCGTCCAAAAGATATGTTCTGACGCAACTGACGGTCTTGATGTGCTACACTTTTGGGGTTTTTGCAGCGCCGCAGGTGCGGTAGTTGTCCGTAGAAGCTGCGGACACGTGCGATTCAGCACATGGCTGCTTACTAAATTTCTGTCGCGAGAGCGGCATCGGTCTTATGTCCCTGTCAACCCCAGTTACCCGACGTGCGCTGCGGCACACGCGTGCAATTGCCGTCCAAGCGTACGCGCGCGATGACGGCCTGTGGGATCTTGACGCCCATATTACCGACATCAAAGTCATCGACACCATGCTGGCCTCCGGCCCGCGCGCTGCCGGCACGCCCCTGCACGACCTGCACCTGCGTTTGACCGTCGATCTGCAACTGACCATCGTCGATGCCGAAGCCGCATCCGATGCCGTGCCGTATCCCGGTTACTGCGACACCATCGCCCCCGATTACAAGAAACAGCTCGTCGGCCTGAACCTGATGAAGGGTTTCCGCCACGAGCTCAAGCAACGCCTGGCCGGCACCGCCGGCTGCACCCACCTGACCGAACTGGCGCAGATCCTGCCCACGGCCGCGGTGCAGGCGTTCGCCAACGATGTCTGGTCGACCAACGACGCGGCTACCGAAGACCAAGGCGTGCCGCGCCACAAGCCGTTTCAACTCGACAAATGCCATGCCCTGCGCACCGACGGTGGGGCAGTGGCGCAGTTTTACCCGCGCTGGGTGGCCAAAGCAGCACCAGGTGGCGCGTAGCAATCCCTGCTTACCAGTTTCACACATTTCGCAGTATCAACCGATTTTTACACATCAGCATCAGAAGGGAAGCCAGCATGAAAATCCATGAGTATCAAGGCAAAGAAATCCTCCGAAAATACGGAGTGACGGTTCCGCGCGGTATTCCGTGCATGTCCGTTGAAGAAGCAGTCAAAGCTGCTGAAACCTTGGGCGGCCCGGTCTGGGTTGTGAAAGCACAGATCCACGCAGGTGGCCGTGGTAAAGGCGGCGGCGTGAAAGTTGCCAAGTCGCTGGAACAAGTCAAGGAATACGCCGAGCAAATCATGGGCATGCAGCTGGTCACGCACCAGACCGGCCCTGAAGGCCAGAAAGTACGCCGCCTGCTGATCGAAGAAGGCGCGGACATCAAGAAAGAACTGTACGTGTCGATGGTTACCGACCGCGTATCGCAGCGCGTCGTGCTGATGGCTTCCTCCGAAGGCGGCATGGACATCGAAGAAGTGGCTGAAAAGCACCCAGAGCTGATCCACTCGATCGCCATCGACCCATCGGTCGGCCTGACCGACGCTGAAGCGGCCGGCATCGCCGCCAAGATCGGCGTGCCGGAAGCTTCGATCGCCGACGCCGTCGCCAACCTGAAGGGCCTGTACAAAGCCTACTGGGAAACCGACTCGTCGCTGGCCGAAATCAACCCGCTGATCCTGACCGGTTCGGGCAAGGTCATCGCTCTGGACGCCAAGTTCAACTTCGACGCCAACTCGCTGTTCCGTCAACCGGAAATCGTCGCTTACCGCGACCTGGACGAAGAAGATCCAGCTGAAGTCGAAGCATCGAAATTCGACCTGGCCTACATCTCCCTGGACGGCAACATCGGCTGCCTGGTGAACGGCGCCGGCCTGGCCATGGCCACCATGGACACCATCAAGCTGTTCGGCGGCGAGCCAGCCAACTTCCTGGACGTCGGCGGTGGCGCCACGGCTGAGAAAGTGACCGAAGCCTTCAAGATCATGCTGAAAAACCCAGGCCTGAAAGCCATCCTGGTCAACATCTTCGGCGGCATCATGCGCTGCGACGTGATCGCCGAAGGCGTGATCACCGCGGTCAAGGCCGTGTCGCTGAACGTGCCGCTGGTGGTCCGCATGAAGGGCACCAACGAAGACCTGGGCAAGAAGATGCTGGCCGATTCCGGTCTGCCTATCATCGCAGCCGACACCATGGAAGATGCAGCGAAGAGCGTAGTCGCCGCCGCTGCCGGTCAAGCTTAATTAAGGAATCAACATGTCCATTCTGATCAATAAAGATACCAAAGTCGTTACCCAAGGTATTACCGGCAAGACCGGTCAATTCCACACCCGCGGTTGCCGCGACTACGCGAACGGCAAAGCTGCCTTCGTCGCAGGCGTGAACCCGAAGAAAGCCGGCGAAGATTTCGAAGGCATCCCTATTTTCGCTAACGTCACCGAAGCGAAAAAAGAAACCGGCGCCAACGTGTCCGTGATCTACGTCCCGCCAGCAGGCGCGGCCGCCGCGATCTGGGAAGCTGTCGAAGCCGAAATGGATCTGGCCATCTGCATCACCGAAGGCATCCCTGTCCGCGACATGATGGCCCTGAAGGACCGCATGGCCAAAGCAGGTTCCAAGACCCTGCTGCTGGGCCCTAACTGCCCAGGCCTGATCACTCCTGACGAAATCAAGATCGGCATCATGCCAGGCCACATCCACAAGAAGGGCCGTATCGGCGTGGTTTCGCGTTCGGGCACCCTGACCTATGAAGCAGTCGGCCAGCTGACCGCGCTGGGCTTGGGCCAATCGTCGGCAGTCGGCATCGGCGGCGACCCGATCAACGGTCTGAAGCACATCGACGTCATGAAGATGTTCAACGACGATCCTGATACCGACGCGGTCATCATGATCGGCGAAATCGGTGGTCCTGACGAAGCCAACGCGGCTTACTGGATCAAAGACAACATGAAAAAACCGGTCGTCGGCTTCATCGCCGGTGTAACCGCTCCTCCGGGCAAGCGCATGGGCCACGCCGGCGCGCTGATCTCCGGCGGCGCTGACACCGCACAAGCCAAACTGGAAATCATGGAAGCTTGCGGCATCACCGTCACCAAGAACCCGTCCGAAATGGCGCGTCTGCTGAAAGCCATGCTGTAATAACAGCCGGCTTGATTGTGGAATAATGAAGGGGAGCCCAGCGCTCCCCTTTTTTGTTTTGGAGACCAGATTGGCGAAGATCATCATCTCGCGGGATGGGCAAGTCGAACAGCAAGTACAACTGAGCAAAGAACGGATGACCATCGGCCGTCACCCGCGCAACGACATCGTGCTGACGCATCCGGCCGTCAGCGGCGACCATGGCGTCATCGTCACCATCCTGGACGACTCCTTCCTGGAAGACCTGCACAGCACCAACGGCACCTTCGTCAACGGCCACCGCATCGGTAAGCATTTCCTGCAACACCGGGACGTGATCAAAATGGCCAAGTTCCAGATCGAATTCATCGCCGACGGCGTGCGGCCGATGATGGCGGCAGCGCCGCTGCTGGCGCAAATCGAAGTATTAAATGGCAACAATGCCGGCAAACAAATGGCGTTGACCAAGCCGCAGACCACCCTCGGCCGCGCCGGCGGGCAGGTGGTGGTGATCCACCTCCATCCGGACGCCTACACCATCACGCATCAGGAAGGCGCTCAGCCGCCGCTGGTCAACGGCATCGCGCTTGGCAAGCAGGCGCAACGCCTGAATCATGGCGACGTGATCGAGCTCGGCGGAACGCAAATGGCCTTCCGCATCGCCTGACAATAATTGTCAGGACGCCGCCGGCTGACAAATTGCGGCGTAGCGAGTGACAAAAAACGGCAGTCCGGATAGCCAAAAGCGACAGTTTTTGGCAGGTTTCGACGGTTTCGGGGGCAAAAACGGGGTGGCACACCAATTGCACTTAGCTCACTGTCCCACCCAATTTGTAGTTCAACACACCCAGGAGTCGAAAATGAAATCCATGAAAATGATGAAGAAACAAGCCCAGGCCGGCTTTACCCTGATCGAACTGATGATCGTGGTTGCCATTATCGGCATCCTGGCCGCTGTTGCGATTCCTGCGTACAGCGACTACACCATCAAAGCCAAGATGGCCAACGCCCAGGGCGCGGTCGACTCGATCAAAACCGCCGTGGCGCTGTGCGCCCAGGAAGGTGGCGGCGACTTGACCGGCTGCGACTCTGGCGCCAAAGGCGTGCCGACCTTTACCCCGACTAAGGAAGTGGCCACCGCCACCGTCAAGGACGGCATCATCACCGAAACCTTCGCCACCAACGTCGGCAAAGACATCGACGGCAAGACCGCCATCTTCACTCCAAACATCGCCGCCGGCGCAGCCAACGTGAACTGGACCGTGACCACCACCGCCACCAACCCCGTAGCAATTGCAGCGTTGACCAAAAATAACGCTACGCCTTAATGAAGTAGTGGCGGCGTAAAAAACCGCCTGCCTGGACGCGTCAAGATCGCGTTCAGTGCAGGCGGTTTTTTTTTCGTCCGTGGCGCGCGAATCAGACGATCTTCTGGCGGTCGGCGATCAATGCCTCGTAGGTCAGGTTTTGCAGCATCGTGTAGTGGACCGGATCCAGGTCGATGAACTGCACGCCGTAGGTGAACACCTCGGGCTTGTCGCCGGCGGCGGGCTTGACCACGTTGATGTTGCGGATGGTCGCATTCGGATTGATCCGCACCTGGCGGTTGCCGGGCTGGGCGATCAGGTAGAACGACAGGCCGACCTGGGTCTCGTCGTCCGACAGCTTCTTGGACGACTCGATCAGCGCGCCGGACACGCTCAGGTTCACCAGGAACACCGAGGTGGTGCCGATGGGCGAGGTGACCTGGGCCGGGATATCGACCTTGACCCGCATCGCCGCGCGCAGGCTGGTCCCCTGGATGGACACCGGGAAAGACAAGTGGACATAAAACAACGGACGCGGGAAAACCCGCTGCACCACGCAAGAGAACGAGCACACATTTACGCCGGAAAACACGCGGATGGTCAGCTTGTCGCCATCGTTGAGGGCGATCGGAGCGCCGTTCTCGAAGGGTACCTTGACGATCATATACTCGTCCTTCATCCAGCCAATCAGCGTGGAGAAGTGCTGGATCGGCTTGATGGTACGGTGCGTAATGAACTGAATCCTGCCGCCTACCTGCAGGTTCATCTGCTCGAATTCGTATTCCTGAGTCTTGGCTTCGCTCGGTGGAGGGTTGCTGCTCATTCAAATTCTTTCTCGTATGCGCGAGGCGGGTACGGTGAGGCCTACGTCAAAAATTACTTCTGTGACATTGATTATATACGCGCCAATCAAAGGTAACAATCAGACAATAGGGCGGGTTGCTAATCGATGGCAGACTAGGCTGCTGGGGGCGGGGCAACGTTGAAAACCGTTGCATTTTGGAGTTCGTAAGGGACGCGAAGGTTGCTGCCCCTGAAGTCTTTCTTGTTGCGGGTAACGAGCAAGCGCCCGGTCACATTGGCCGTACCTTGGATGACGGCGTCGGGCAGGCGAATCTTGGGTGGGTTGATCAAGCTGCTTGCGCGTACTCTGGCCGCCTCGGCCACGATGGCATCGCTGGTATGAATGACTGTAAATGTTGCCAGGAAATCGCGGATTGTCTGCATTTCTTGAGGGGTAATCTTCCCCCAACCAGCCTTGGCAATAGGCTTCGATATGACTTCCATCCAGGTGATCGCGCTGATCCCTATGTCATCAAAATAAGCAATTTCGGTTACCGCTTGTTGGCTTCCATTCAGCGCGTCGATCAGGATATTACTGTCGAAAAGGGCTAATCCCATTCTGCCCGGACCTCTAGCTGATACTCCAGCCCGTCCTCGGGGAACACATCCTTGCCCTTCAATATGCCGAAAGCAGCAGCGATAGCTTTGTTGCGCGCTTCAAGCTTGGCTGCAATATCGAGCTGCACCGCCTGTTCATCCGGCACGGCCGGCTTTTGAACTTGCTCTTCTGGTAGATGCTGCATTTCAACCTCCAGAGTGGGCTTTGAAAGGGAAATTATAGGCCGGTGCACGCTCACTGGCGCAGCTGCGCACAATTGTTTGATCTGGATCTACCTCACTCCTGATATTTGGCTGATTAGCTCGTCACGCTCCAGTCGCCCGACTTGCCGCCATGCTTCTCCATCACCCGGATATCGGTCATCACCATGCCCCGGTCGACAGCTTTGCACATGTCGTACACGGTCAGCAGGCCGACTTGCACGGCGGTCAGCGCTTCCATTTCCACGCCGGTCTTGCCGTAGGTTTCGACCTGGGCGCGGCAATGCACGCTGGAATTGGCCTCATCCGTCTCGAAATCCACCGCCACCCGGGTCAGCGCCAGCGGGTGGCACAGCGGCACCAGGTCGCTGGTGCGCTTGGAGGCCATGATGGCGGCGATGCGCGCGATACCCAGCACGTCGCCCTTCTTGGCCGTGCCGCCGGTGATGATGGCCAGCGTCTCCGGCTTCATGCGGATGGTGCCGCTGGCCACGGCGATGCGGTGGGTCTCGGTCTTGGCGCCGACGTCGACCATGTGGGCCTGGCCGGAGCCGTCGAAGTGGGTCAGTTGGTCGGCGGGCGCGGTGTTTTCGGTGGTCATGGTGTGGGCGAACGTAACAAAATAATTCATTGGCGGGCACCGTGCGTCGGCGCCCAAGTTGCGGGTATCATATCACCGTGAATGCAAAACGATCCCCCCGCTCCCTGCGCCAGCGCGTAGTCGCCGCCGCGCTGCTGATCGCCATGCCGCTGGCCATGGCCCAAGACGTGCTGGCGCCCGCCAAGATCCCGAACCTGCCCGCGCTCGGCGATACCGAACGCCAGGACCTGTCGCCGCTGATGGAGCGCAAGCTGGGCGAGGAGATCATGCGCGATATCCGCCGCGACCACGATTTCCTCGACGACGGCCCCATCCTCGAATACCTGAACAACTTCGGCAATGCCTTGGTGGCGGCCCGCCCCGGCGCGCGCGGCGAGGCCAATTTCGATTACTACTTCTTCGCAGTGCGCGATCCGCAGCTGAACGCTTTCGCGCTGCCGGGCGGCTTCATCGCCGTGCACTCGGCGCTGCTGCTGGCGGCGCAGTCCGAGTCCGAGCTGGCCTCGGTGCTGGGCCACGAGATCGGCCACGTGGCGCAGCGCCACATCGCCCGCTCCATCGGCCAGCAGAAGCAGGACGCGCTGATCCCGCTGGCGGCCATGATCCTGGCGGCACTGGCCTCCAAGGCAGGCGGCGACGCGGCCATCGGCGTGTTCTCGGCCGGGCAGGGCCTGGCGATCCAGCGCCAACTCAATTTCGGCCGCGACGCCGAACGCGAGGCCGACCGCATCGGCTTCCAGATCATGGGCGCGGCGGGTTTCGACACCTCGGGCATGGTGGCCTTCTTCCAGCGCATGCAGGCGGCCACCCGCAACTACAGCGACCTGGTGCCGGCCTATCTGCAGAGCCACCCGCTGACCACGGAGCGCATCGCCGACATCCAGGCCCGCATCCGCGAACAGCCGTACAAGCAGCGCCAGGACAGCCTGGATTTCTACCTGGTGCGTTCGCGCGCGCGCGTGCTGCAAGACCCGAGCACGGCCGGGCTGGCCGAGGCGAAGACTTTTTTTGAAACCCAGATGCAGCAGGAGAACCGCCAGCAGGTCACGGCCGGCCAGTACGGCATGGCCTTCCTGTCGCTGAAAAAAGGCGACACCGCCCAGGCCCAGGTCTGGCTCGACAAGGCGCGCGCGACCTTCGACAAGCCGCTGGCCGCCGGCACCTTCGGCGTGGCCGCGCGGCCGGCGCCGGATTCGATCTTCGTCAGCACGTCGATAGAAATCAAGCTGGCGCAGCCGGACAACAAGGCCATGATCGCCAAGGGACTGGCCGAGGCGGAAGCGGCGCACCTGCAGTTCCCGCTGTCGCGCGGCATCGCGCATCAGTATGGCGAGGCGTTGATCGCGGCCGGCAAGCTGGAGGAGGCGGCCGCCTATCTGCGCGACCAGGTGCAGCTGTACCGCGAGGATCCCGACGCCTACGACCTGCTGGCGCAAGCGTATTCCAAGCAGGGCAAGCTGGCCTTGCAGCATATCGCGCTGGCGGAATCGTATGTGTTGCAGGGCGGCGTGCTGTCCGCGCTGGACCAGCTGAACTACGCGCGCAAGGCGCCCGACGCCTCCTTCTACGACCAGGCCGTGATCGACGCGCGTGAGCGCGAGTTGCAGGCACGCCGCCGCGAGGAGATGGGCGAGAAGGGCAAGAAGGATTTACGCGAGGCCGAAGTGCGCCCGGCGTTCAAGGCGGAGTTGCGCAGCGGCCCGGAAGGCGCGCAGTCGACCAATCCCTTCGATCGCCTGCGCCAGAACACCGACCCTACGCAGGGGCGGACGGCTCGCTGACATAGCCGAAGCGCGCCGGCAGTTCGGCCGCATCCACGCGCTGCACGGCCACGCCGTCCAGCGTCAACGCGCCCGACATCGATCCTTCGATCCACGCCAGCAGCGTTTCATCGGCCACTTCGGCGCCGTTCATTTTCAGCCGCGGCAGCACGTGCGCGAAGTCGCGGTCGTCCAGCTGCGCCACCACATCGCCGCTGCGCAGGACCAGCGCGCCAGTCTCCGTCAGCACCGCTTCCTCGACCGGCCCCAACGCCGCGCCCGTGTGCAGCACCCAGCCCAGCGCCGGATCGGTGCGGACGATGTAGGGCGTGGCCTCCAGCCGCACGTACACGCGCTGCGGACCGTTCTGGAAATACCAGCAGCCGCGCTCGTCGGCCGCGTAGTTGCGGACGATGAAGGCCACCAGCGCCGCGTGATTCAGTTTGTCGCCGGGCAGGTTCAGATGCTGGGCGCGTTCGTCGCGCATGCGCCAGTTGCCGCGCGCGTCCAGTCCCAGCCAGCCGTAGCAGTAGGGGACGTTGGGCCACTTGGCCAATGCTTGCTTGACGATGTCATCCATGTTGTTCGGCCAGTGCGTGATGGGTGGCGCCTTGCAGGAAGTGGATCAGGCGCTGCGGCAGCCACGGCCGCGCGCCCGGCAGGCCGGGGGCGACAAAGCCCGCGTGGCCTCCTTCGTCAGGATAATCCAGGATCACGTTCGACGCCGCACGTTGCGGCAGGTGGCGGCCGGGCAGGAAGGGATCGTTGCGGGCATTGAGCACCAGCGTCGGCACGGTGATGTCGCTCAACACGTGTTTGGCGCTGGCGCGGTCCCAGTAGTCGTCGGTGTTGCGGTAGCCGTGCAGCGGCGCCGTCACCACGTTGTCGAAGGCGTACAGGTCGCGCACGGCGCGCAGCGCGTCGAGGTCGTACAGGCCGGGGAACTGCTTGAGCTTGGCCTCGCACTTGGGCTTGAGCGTTTGCAGGAACATGCGCGTGTAAAACATGTTGAGGCCGCTCGACAGCGAGATGCCGCCCTGCGCCAGGTCCAGCGGCGCCGATATCGCGCAGGCGGCGTCGACGAAGTCGGCCTGGTGTTGTGACTCGCCCAGCCAGCGCAGCAGCGCGTTGCCGCCCAGCGAGACGCCGGTGGTGTAGAACTTGCCGCTGCTGCGCGCGTGCAGGCGGCGCACGATCCAGTCGATCTCGGCGGAGTCGCCGGAGTGGTAGAAGCGCGGCGCACGGTTGGCCTCGCCGGAGCAGCCGCGGAAATGCGGCACCGCGCCCGACCAGCCGCGCGCGGCCAGGTCGGCCATCAGCGCCCGCGCGTAGTGGCTGTCGGACGAACCCTCCAGGCCGTGGAACAGCACCACGAAGGGCTGGCCTGGCTGGCCGTCGACGAAATCGACGTCGATGAAGTCGCCATCCGGCGTGTCCCAGCGCTCGCGCCGGAACGGCACCGCCTGCTTGGCGAGGCAGGTGGCCGGGTAGATGGTTTGCAGGTGGCCGCTGGGCAGCCAGATGGGCGCGCTGTACTTCACGGCGAAACTTAGTGCAGGATCTGGCTGTGCGTATCGGCCGGCGCCGGACCCGGCGCCACCGACACGTGGTGCAGCACGATGCGCCAGCCGCGCGGCGTCTTGACATAGACGTTGGTGGCGACCAGGTGCGCGGCCTCGCCGCCGGCCGCCGTGCCCTCGACCACGGTGTGCACGGAACTCATCAGGTTGTGCGTCTCATGCAGCTGCGACGGCATGATGTGCAGGCCGCCATGCTCCAGGACCGCCGCCCACGAGCTGCGGATCGCCGCGTGCCCGATCAGGCGCGGCCCGCCCGGATGCACGCAGACGATCTCGTCGTCGTCGGCCCACAGGGCCATCAGGGCATCGAGGTCGGCGCGGTTGAGCGCGTCGTAAAACGCCGATTCGGTCTCGGCGGCACTGCCGTTCAACTGCTTGACTCGCTTGGTGGGCATGCTGGCTCCGTGGCGCTGGCTGGCGGTGGTGTGGCGGTTATTTTAGTGGTGGCCGACGACGGTGCCCGGCTTCAGGCGGTAGGCGGTGCCGCAGTACGGGCACTTGGCGATGCCGTCGTGGTTGAACTCCAGGAACACGCGCGGGTGGGACGACCACAGCGGCATGGCCGGATTCGGGCAGTGGGCCGGCAGGTCCTTGCCTTCGAGCTCGACTGCGTTGGTGGCGGCGGACGTGTGGGCGTTGGTCATATTCGTGTGCTCCGGAAGGCTGAGGAAAACCACGATTTTAACGGATTCGCGCATTGAGCAAAAATCATCGGTAAAATAGCGCCTCTACAACCCCGGTGCGGCCTGCTATGTGGCAGGAATGCCACACGAAGACGCACATGACCGAATTGAGCAGCGCACCCCCTCCACCCTACGTCGCGGAGCACCACGAACCCTCGTGGCGCGAAGGCCTCAAGACCGGTACCCCCACCTTGTTCGGCATCGGCGCCTGGGGTCTGGTGGTCGGCATCGCCATGGTCAAGAGCGGGCTGACGGTGCCGCAGGCGCTGGGCATGACGCTGCTAGTGTTTGCCGGATCGGCCCAGCTGGCGGCCTTGCCGCTGATCGCCTCCCACTCGCCGATCTGGGTCATCTTTGCCACCGCCTTCGTGGTCAACCTGCGTTTTGTGATCTTTTCAGCCCTGCTGGCGCCGCACTTCGCCCAGCTGCCCTGGCGCAAGCGCTTCCTGCTGGGCTACGTGGCCGGCGACATGACGGTCGCCATGTTCCTGCAAAAATACCCCAGCGAGGCGCCCCAGGTCGGCAAGCTGTCCTATCTGAAGGGCCTGCTGTACCCGAACTGGGGCGCCTGGCAGGTCGGCTCCATCGCCGGCATCTTCCTCGGCAGCACCGTGCCCACCGAATGGGGGCTGGGCTTTGCCGGCACGCTGGCCATCATCTGCGTGATGGTTCCGCTGGTGGCGGGGCGGCCGGCGCTGTGCGGCGTGCTGGTGGCCGGCTTGGTGTCGGTGCTGGCGGCCGGGCTGCCGTACAAGCTGGGCCTGCTGCTGGCCGTGCTGGTCGGCATGCTGACGTCGATGGCGATCGAAGAGGGCATCGACAAATGGAGGAAAACCCATGGCTGACTGGGAAATCTGGCTCATCATCGGCGTGCTGGCGCTGGCCACCGCCGCCACCCGCAGCTCGTTCTGGCTGATCGGCCAGCACATCACCATTCCCAAGCGGGTGCAGGAAATGCTGCGCTACGCGCCGGCCTGCGCGCTGGCGGCCATCGTCGCGCCCGACCTGGTGCTGGTGGATGGCCACGCGCTGCTGGACCTGAGCAACCTCAAGCTGGTGTCGGGAATTGTCGCCACGATCTTTTATTTGCTGCGACGCAATATGTTGCAGACTATCGTGTTCGGCATGGCGTTTTATACGGCTTTGCGCTTGCTCCCTGTATTTCAATAACAGATAAATCACACCGCGCTTGCGGTAAAATAGCGCTCTTTCTTCAACTCGACCCTTGGGTAGCCATGTCAGCTGTTCTGAACTTCATCCGTCTGCAAGATCTCATCGCCCAGAATGCGCTGCAAGGCAAGCGCGTCTTCATCCGCGCCGACTTGAACGTGCCGCAGGATGATGCCGGCAATATCACCGAAGATACGCGCATCCGCGCGTCCGTTCCCGCCATTAAGGCAGCTGCGGCCGCCGGCGCCAAGGTCATGGTCACGTCCCACCTGGGCCGCCCGACCGAGGGCGAGTTCAAGCCGGAGGACAGCCTGGCGCCGGTCGCCGCGCGCCTGGCCGAGCTGCTGGGCCAGCCGGTCGAGCTGAAACAGAACTGGGTCGACGGCGCCGGGCTGGAAGGCCTGCAGGCCGGCCAGGTGGTGCTGCTGGAAAACGTCCGCGTCAACAAGGGCGAAAAGAAGAACAGCGACGAACTGGCGCAGAAAATGGCCGCTTTGTGCGATATCTACGTCAATGACGCTTTCGGCACCGCGCACCGCGCGGAAGCTTCCACGCACGGCATCGCCAAGTTCGCGCCGATCGCCTGCGCCGGCCCGCTGCTGGCCGCCGAGCTGGACGCGCTGGGCAAGGCGCTGGGCGCCCCGGCCCGTCCGCTGCTGGCCATCGTGGCCGGTTCCAAGGTCTCGTCCAAGCTGTCGATCCTGAAGGCGCTGGCCGACAAGGTCGACAACCTGATCGTCGGCGGCGGCATCGCCAACACCTTCATGAAGGCCGTCGGCCTGAACATCGGCAAGTCGCTGGTGGAGAACGAGCTGGTCGATGAAGCCAAGGCCATCATCGAGATCATGGCCAAGCGCGGCGCGCAGGTGCCGATCCCGGTCGACGTGGTGTGCGCCAAGGAATTCTCGCCAACCGCGGCCGCCACCATCAAGGCCGTGGCCGACGTGGCGGACGACGACATGATCCTGGACATCGGCCCGCAAACCGCCGCCATCCTGGCCGCGCAGATCGGCGCCGCCGGCACCATCGTCTGGAACGGCCCGGTCGGCGTGTTCGAGTTCGACCAGTTCGGCGAAGGCACCAAGACGCTGGCGCTGGCCATCGCCAACTCCAAGGCGTTCTCGATCGCCGGCGGCGGCGACACGCTGGCGGCCATCGCCAAGTACGACATCACCGCGCAGATCGGCTATATCTCGACCGGCGGCGGCGCCTTCCTGGAGTTCCTGGAAGGTAAGACCTTGCCGGCCGTGGAGATCCTGACCCAGCGCGCCGCGAAGTAAGTGAAAAAGCACGGTCGTGCGTTGTAGCAAATTGACAGTAAAATCCAGGTAATGCCTGGGAATGGCCTGATTTTTGTAGCTTTGCTACATTTCATCGGGCCGCCACACAAACAGCGCAGCTTTTCCTGGTCCCCGCCTGGCGGGGACTGTTCGCTAGCCCAAACGCTCAAGGATTACTATGTCCCGTGGTACTAAAATTGTCGCAACGATCGGCCCAGCCTCCACTGATTTCAATGTCCTGGTCAAAATGATACGTGCCGGTGTCGACGTCGTGCGCCTGAATTTCTCGCACGGCAAGGCACAGGATCACATCGACCGCGCCCGCCTGGTGCGCGAGGCGGCAGCCGAATGCGGCCGCGAAGTGGCGATCATGGCGGACATGCAGGGTCCTAAAATCCGCGTTGGCAAGTTTGAAAATGGTAAGATTGACCTCGCGAACGGCGATAAATTCATCCTGGACGCGAAATGGGGTGAAAACGGCGAACTGGGCAACCAGGACCGCGTCGGTCTGGACTACAAGGCGCTGCCGCAGGATTTGCGCGCCGACGACAAGCTGTTGCTCAACGACGGCTTGATCGTGCTGGTGGTCGACAAGATCGTCGGCCATGAGATTTACACCACCGTGAAAATCGGCGGTGAGCTGTCCAACAACAAGGGCATCAATCGCCAGGGCGGCGGCCTGACCGCGCCGGCGCTGACCGCCAAGGACATGGAAGACATCAAGACGGCAATGAGTTTCCAGTGCGATTACCTGGCGATCTCGTTCCCGAAAAGCGCGACCGACATGGAAATGGCGCGCCAGCTGGCCAATATCGCCGGCGAGCCGTTCGGCCACAAGCCGATGATGATCGCCAAGATCGAGCGTGCCGAAGCGATCCCTGTGCTGCAGGAGATCCTCGACGCCTCGGACGGCATCATGGTCGCGCGTGGCGACCTGGCGGTGGAAGTGGGCAACGCGGCGGTGCCGGCGTTGCAGAAGCGCATGATCAAGATGGCGCGCGAGTCGAACAAGCTGGCGATCACCGCGACCCAGATGATGGAGTCGATGATCTTCAACGCCGTGCCGACCCGCGCCGAAGTATCGGACGTGGCCAACGCGGTGCTGGATGGCACGGATGCGGTGATGACCTCGGCGGAAACCGCCTCGGGCCGCTATCCGATCGAAACGGTAGAGATGATGGCCGCCATTTGCGTGGAAGCCGAGCAGTCCGAGTACAACAAGCTCGACGCCGACTTCCTCAACGCGACCTTCACCCGGATCGACCAGTCGATCGCCTACGGCGCGCTGTTCACCGCGCACCACCTGGCGGTGAAGGCCATCGTGGCGCTGACCGAGTCCGGTTCGACCGCGTTGTGGATGAGCCGTCACAACATCGATACGCCGATCTTCGCGCTGACGCCGAGCGTGACGACCCAGCGCAAGGTGGCGCTGTACCGCAATGTGAAGGCCTACAATTTGCTGCAGAAGGCCGGCAGCGCGGAAGTGTTGAAACAGGCCGAGGATCTGCTGGTCGAGTACGGCATCGCGAAGAAGGGTGACATGATCGTCGTCACCTGGGGCGAGCCGATGGGCCAGGTCGGCGGCACCAATGCGCTGAAGATCGTCAAGGTTGGAGAATTTACCAAGTAAGTCCGGTAGCGCCGCCCTCGCGGAACGAGGGCGGCATTGCTCCGGCAACCAGGTTTTTTTATTGTTTGGAGTATTACCATGTCCCTCGTATCCATGCGTCAACTGCTGGACCACGCCGCTGAAAACGGCTATGGCATCCCTGCGTTCAACGTCAACAATCTGGAGCAGGTGCAGGCCATCATGGCCGCCGCCGACGCCCTGAACGCCCCGGTCATCATGCAGGCCTCGGCCGGCGCCCGCAAATATGCCGGCGAAGCCTTCCTGCGCCACCTGATCGACGCCGCCGTCGAAGCCTACCCGCACATCCCGGTCGTCATGCACCAGGACCACGGCCAGTCGCCGGCGGTCTGCATGGCCGCGATCCGCTCCGGCTTCACCTCGGTGATGATGGATGGCTCGCTGGAAGCGGACGGCAAGTCGGTCGCCTCGTACGACTACAACGTCGAAGTGTCGCGCGAAGTGGTCAAGTTCTCGCACGCGATCGGCGTGACCGTTGAAGCGGAACTGGGCGTGCTCGGTTCGCTGGAAACCATGAAGGGCGACAAGGAAGACGGCCACGGCGCCGACGGCACCATGACCCGCGAGCAGCTGCTGACCGACGTGGCCCAGGCCGCCGACTTCGTGCAGCGCACCCAGTGCGACGCGCTGGCGATCGCCATCGGCACCTCGCACGGCGCCTACAAGTTCACCCGCAAGCCGACCGGCGACATCCTGGCCATCGACCGCATCAAGGAAATCCACGCCCGCATCCCGAACACCCACCTGGTGATGCACGGTTCGTCGTCGGTGCCGCAGGAACTGCTGGCCATCATCCGCGAATTCGGCGGCGACATGAAGGAAACCTACGGCGTGCCGGTGGAAGAGATCCAGGAAGGCATCCGTCACGGCGTCCGCAAGATCAACATCGACACCGACATCCGCCTGGCCATGACCGCCGCCGTGCGTCAGTTCATGTTCCAGAACCCATCGAAATTCGATCCACGCGACTTCCTCAAGCCGGCCCGCGCCGCTGCCGAGCAGGTCGTGCGCGCCCGCTTCCAGGCCTTTGGCTGCGAAGGCCAGGCGTCCAAGATCAAGGTCATCCCGATGGAAAAAATGGCCGAGCGCTACAAGGCCGGCGAGCTGTCGCAGATTGTGAAGTAAAATTCTGTTTTGGAACGGACTGGTTCTTTCGGGAACCGGTCCAACTCTCTTGACCGGCTAGCAAGGTTTTCCCTGCGCCGGTTTTCGCTTTTCTATACCGCTAGTCTATCCACCTCCCGCTATGAACAGCCTTTACCAGACCTCCATCAAGTCCCTGCCACTCCTCGGCCACGGCAAAGTCCGCGACAACTACGCTGTCGGCGACGACAAGATTTTGATCGTCACCACCGACCGCCTGTCGGCCTTCGACGTCGTCATGAACGAGCCGATTCCCGGCAAGGGCATGGTCCTGAACCAGATGAGCGATTTCTGGTTCGAGAAGCTCGGCCACATCGTGCCGAACCACCTGACCGGCGTGGCGCCGGAATCCGTGGTGGCCGCCGACGAAGTCGAGCAGGTCAAGGGCCGCGCCGTGGTCGCCAAGCGCCTGAAGCCGATCATGGTCGAGGCGGTGGTGCGCGGCTACATCATCGGTTCGGGCTGGAAGGATTACCAGGACACCGGCAGCATCTGCGGCATCAATCTGCCAGCCGGCCTGCAACAGGCCGAGAAGCTGCCCGAGCCGCTGTTCACCCCGGCCGCCAAGGCCGACCTGGGCGAGCACGACGAGAACATCAGCTACGCTGAAATGGAAAAGCGCATCGGCGCCGAACTGGCCGCCAAGATGCGCGACGTCAGCATCGCGCTGTACAAGGCCGCCGCCGACTACGCCGCCACGCGCGGCATCATCATCGCCGACACCAAGTTCGAATTCGGCCTGGACGAAAACGGCGTCATGCACCTGATGGACGAAGTGCTGACCGCCGACTCGTCGCGCTTCTGGCCTGCCGATTCGTACAAGCCCGGCATGTCGCCACCGTCGTTCGACAAGCAGTTCGTGCGCGACTACCTGGAAACCCTGACCTGGGGCA
Organism: Duganella vulcania; assembly: GCF_009857655.1. Lineage (NCBI taxonomy): Bacteria > Pseudomonadati > Pseudomonadota > Betaproteobacteria > Burkholderiales > Oxalobacteraceae > Duganella > Duganella vulcania. The sequence continues at coordinate 11,253 of NZ_WWCX01000018.1, read as the reverse complement.
AAACCGCACCAGCGCCGGCGCTGCCTGCCGACGTGATCGACAAGACCCAGGCCAAGTACTTCGAAGCCATCGAGCGCCTGACCGGCCAGAAGCTGAAGGCATAACATGGCAGATCAGAACAAGCCACTGGTCGGCGTCATCATGGGTTCGTCGTCGGACTGGGACGTGATGCAGAACGCGGTCGCCATCCTCAAGCAGTTTGGCGTGCCGTTTGAAGCGCAGGTCATTTCCGCGCACCGCATGCCGGACGAGATGTACGCCTATGCCAAGAGCGCCCGCGCGCGCGGCCTGCGCGCCATCATCGCCGGCGCCGGCGGCGCCGCCCACCTGCCTGGCATGGTGGCCGCGATGACCATCGTGCCGGTGCTGGGCGTGCCGGTGCCGTCCAAGTACCTGCGCGGCGAGGATTCGCTGCTGTCCATCGTGCAGATGCCCAAGGGCGTGCCGGTGTCGACCTTCGCCATCGGCGAAGCCGGCGCTGCCAACGCCGCGCTGACGGCGGTCGCCATGATCGCCGCCACCGACGGCGCGCTGGCCGACCGGCTGGAAGCGTTCCGCGTCTCGCAAACCGATGCCGCCAAGGCCATGACTTTACCGCTTGAATAATGAGTAAACAGTTTTCACCTCAGTTGTCACCCATGCTGCCCGCCGCCAATCCGCCAGCCTGGCTGGGCGTGATGGGCGGCGGCCAGCTCGGCCGCATGTTCGCCCAGGCCGCGCAAAGCATGGGCTATCAGGTGGCCGTGCTGGAACCATCCGATGATTGCCCGGCCGGCCAGGTCGCCCAACGCCTGGTCAACGCCGGCTACAGCGACGCCGCCGGCCTCGACGCGCTGGCCGCGCAATGCCTGGCCGTCACCACCGAATTCGAGAACGTGCCGGCCGACAGCCTGTCGCGCCTGGCGCAGCAGGTGTTCGTCGCGCCCAACGCGCATGGCGTGTCGGTGGCGCAGGACCGCATCGCCGAGAAGCGCTTCTTTGTCGACTGCGCGCCCAAGTCGGGCGTGATGCCGGCGCCGCACAAGGTGATCGCCTCGCATGCGGACATCGACGCCATCGGCGACGAGCTGCTGCCCGGCATCCTGAAGACCGTGCGCATGGGTTACGACGGCAAAGGGCAAGTGCGCGTGCGCAGCCGCGAGGACGTGCGCGCCGCCTTCGACAGCATGGACGGCGTGACCTGCCTGCTGGAGAAAATGCTGCCGCTGGCCTATGAGGTTTCGGTGCTGACCGCGCGCGGCGCCGACGGCGAATCGGTGGTCTATCCGATCGCCGAGAACGTCCACCGCGACGGCATCCTGTTCACCACCACCGTGCCGGGCCCGAACGTGTCCGACGCCAGCGCGAAGAAGGCGCAGCAGGCGGCGCAAGCCATCGTGGCCGAGCTGGGTTATGTCGGCGTGCTGTGCATCGAATTCTTCGTGCTCACCGACGGCAGCCTGGTGGTCAATGAGATGGCGCCGCGCCCGCACAACAGCGGCCACTACACGATGGACGCCTGCGTCACCAGCCAGTTCGCGCAGCAGGTGCGCGCGATGGCGCGGCTGCCGCTGGGCGACGTGCGCCAGCATTCGCCGGCCGTGATGCTCAACATCCTCGGCGATGTCTGGTTCACCGACGACAGCGATGCCACGCGTGAGCCGGCGTGGGACCAGGTGCTGGCGCTGCCGGGCGCCTGCCTGCACCTGTACGGCAAGGACGATCCGCGCCGCGCCCGCAAGATGGGCCACCTGACCTTCATCGCGCCGACGCTGGAGCAGGCGCAGCAGCAGCTCGCCGCCGCTTGCGCCATCTTGGGCATCGCGCCGTGAAGCAGCAGCCAGCAACGGTAGCCGGCCCCGCCGCCATCGCGGCGGCGGCGGCGATCCTGGAGGAGGGCGGCCTGGTGGCCTTCCCCACCGAGACCGTCTACGGCCTGGGCGCGGACGCCGAGAACCCGGCGGCCGTGGCCCGCATCTATGAAGCCAAGGGCCGGCCCAACGACCATCCGGTGATCGTGCACGTCGCCCCCGGCGCCGACCTGGACTACTGGGTCACCGACATCCCGCAAGAGGCGCGCCAGCTGGTGGCGGCCTTTTGGCCGGGACCGCTCACGCTGATCCTGAAACGCGCCAGCCACATTCCCGACGCCGTCTCCGGCGGCCAGGACACGGTCGGCATCCGCTGTCCGTCGCATCCGGTGGCGGTGGCCTTGCTGAGCGCCTTCAAGGGCGGCAAGGGCGGGGTGGCGGCGCCGTCCGCCAACAAGTTCGGCAACGTCAGCCCGACCACCGCCCAGCACGTGCGCGACGAGTTCGGCCTGGACGAGCACGACGACGGCGCCACCGACGGCGAAGGCTGCAGCGGTGCGCTGCTGAGCACGGTCCTCGAAGGCGGCGCCAGCCAGGTCGGCATCGAATCGACCATCGTCGACCTGTCGCGCCTGGCCACGCACGGCCCGGTGCTGCTGCGTCCCGGCCACATCAGCGCGCAGCAGATTGCCGACGTCATCGGCGCCATGCCGGCCGCGCCGGACCAGGCCGCGCCACGCGCCTCCGGTACGCTGGAATCGCACTACGCGCCGCGCACGCCGGTCACCATGCTGGATCCGGCCGAGCTGACCGCCGCGCTGGCGCAGTTGCAGGCGCGCGGCGTCAAGGTCGCGGTCATCAGCCACGCCCTGCCGGCCCTGCCGGCCGGGATGCCGCAGCAACGGTTGCCCGCCGATCCGGCCGGCTACGCCTACGGCCTGTACGCCGCGCTGCGCGACATGGACCAGACCGGCTCCGGCCTGATCCTGGTGGAGACCCCGCCGCAGGGCGCGGAGTGGCTCGGCGTCAACGACCGCCTGCGCCGCTCGGTGTTCGGCTCGGCCGGCGTGATCGCCGCGCTGCTGAAAAAATAGGCGATGCGGCATCGCAACAGATTGATGCGATGCCGTTGCTTATCTGCTAAGATAAAGTGTTGCCGATCGTCATAGAACGCTCGGCCACCTTGACCTTTCAGCAGCGGCCGCCTTGGCGCCCTGCACCTTTTCCAGGGATGCGCCATGCACACCACCGCTCGTTGCTCATTGATTTCCCTTGCCGTCCTGCTGGCCTCCTGCGGCGGCGGCGGCGGTTCGCCCGCCAACCACACCGGCGGCGATATCGTGGTGCAGCCACCGGCCACCCAGTTGCGCGGCATCCCCATCGGCGGCGCCACGCTGGTGCCGGCCGTGCTCGACGGCGGCGCCAAGTCCGGCACGATCGAACCGGCCGCCATGCAGAAACTGGTGGAGTCCTCCGTCACCCTCGGCACCGCCGTCACCGGCACGCCGACCTGCGCCGTGACCACCTACACGCTCAAGTACCACACCATCGATTCGCTGGCGGCCGACACCGACGCCAGCACCGCCATCATGGTGCCGTCCGGCGGCAATGCGGCGTGCCAGGGCGGCCGCCCGGTGATGCTGTACGCGCACGGCACCTCGGCGCTCAAGACCACCGACATGGCCAACCTGTCCGGCACCGAGGCGCGGCTGGTGGCGGCCATGTACGCGGCCCAGGGCTACATCGTGGTGGCGCCGAACTACGCCGGCTACGCCGGTTCCTCGATGGCCTACCACGCCTACCTCGACGCCGGCCAGCAGGCCGATGACATGATCGACGCGCTGCGCGCCGCCCGCGGCGTGTTCGCCAGCATCGGCGCGGGCGCGTCCAGCCGGCTGATGGTGAGCGGTTACTCCCAGGGCGGCTTCGTGGCGCTGGCCACCCAGCGGGCCATGCAGACCAGATACGCGGGGGAATTCACGGTCACGGCGGCGGCGCCGATGTCCGGCCCCTACGCCTTGCTGCAATTTGGCGACGCCATCTTCAACGGCGCGCCGACGGTCGGCTCCAGCGGCTTCATGCCGATGCTGATCAACGCCGGCCAGCGCGCCGGCGCCGGCATCTACGCCAGCCTGGGTGACGTCTACGAGGCCAAGTACGCCACCGGCATCGACACGCTGCTGCCGGGCACGCAAAGCCTGGGGGCGCTGGTGAGCGCCGGCAAGCTGCCGGACGACGTGCTGTTCGCCCAGGATTCGCTGCCGCAGACAGCTGGCTACGCCTCCTATTTCGGCGCCGACCATCTGATCAAGACCAGCTACCGCAACACCTACCTGGCCGACCTCAAGGACCACCCCTGCAACGTCAGCGACAGCGCGCCGCTGGGCTGCGCGCCGGTCCAGCCGCTGCGCAAATGGCTGCAGAGGAACGACCTGCGCACCTACACGCCGAGCGTGCCGCTGTTCCTGTGCGGCGGCAACCGGGATCCGGTGGTGCCGTTTTCCAACACCGACGCCGCCGGCGCGTATTTCCGCGCCCACACCATGGCGCCGGGCCTGTTGACGGTGCTGGACCTGGACGATTCGTCGCTGTTGGGCGCCTACCGCGACACCCGCCTGGAATTCGGCCTGGCCAAGCAGGCCTTGCGCCTGGGCGTGCTGCACGACACCGGCTCGGGCGGCGCGGCCGACAAGGCGGTCAACGACGCCTATCACGCCGGCCTGGTGGCGCCGTTCTGCCTGCGCGAGGCGCGCAAGTTCTTTGATTCTGCACCATCGAGGTGAGAACCCTTTGATGTAGATTAACTCCTAAGATAATACGGCCGAGCAAACGTTCTTTTTTGCCACAAACTTGTACGATTTCTTGTGCTGCGCTATACAGCCGCGAATAACGCTGGCATATTAGTTGGGTTGCGAATAGCACGGCCGTTCGTATCAAATAAATAAAAATTTCTTAGGAGACAACATGCGTCATACCAAATTTGCACTTGCTGCAATGACCCTGGCCGTCCTTGCGGGTTGCGGCGGAACCGATCCCAAACCCGGCGATCAAACCATCAAAGTCAAATACAGCAGCCAGGTATCGTTTGGCGACAGCCTGTCCGACGTCGGCTCCTACGCCGTCGGCACGGTGGCCCTGCTCAAGGGCGGCAAATTTACCATCAACGGTGACAACACCGCGGTCGCGTCCACGCTGACCGGCAAGAACTGGACCGAACTGATCGCCGCCCAGCTGGGCGTGGCCGCCCCGTGCGCGGCCGTGACCGGTCTGGACGGCGACGCCACCAAGGGCTTCTCGGTGCCGCAGGTGGCCCACGCCGGTTGCTACGGCTACGCCCAGGGCGGCTCGCGCGTGACCAACCCGGTCGGCCCCGGCAACAAGCTGACCGGCAACCCGCTGGGCGCGCTGACCATCCCCGTGGTGACCCAGATCGCCAACCACCTGAAAGCCGTCGGCGGCAAGTTCAAGGGCGATGAAATGGTGTTCGTCATGGCCGGCGGCAACGACGCATTGTTCCTGCTCACCAAGCTGGGCGACGACGCCACGGCTGCCGGCACCGCCGCCGGCGGCGCCGCCTACGTGACCAGCCTGGTCGGCCAGCTGGCCGCCGGCGCCACCGATCCGGCCAGCGCCGCCGCCGCCATCGGCCTGGCCGCGCAAACCGAAGCAGCCAAGCCGGGCAGCACCCAGACCTCGATCACCATGGCGGCAGTTGGCGCCGCCGCCATCCAGCCGGGTAATTCGGCTGTGGCGTCGCAGGCTGTCTGGGGACCGATGACCGTCAAGGCCGGCGCTGACGCCACCGCCGCCGGCACCAAGGCCGCCACCGACTTTGCCGCCGCCCATGGCCCGGAACTGGTCGCCGCCATGACCACCGCCGGCAACGAACTGGTCAACCTGGTCAAGACGCAGCTCGTCGCCAACGGCGCCAACTACGTCACCGTCAACAACCTGCCGGACGTGGCCACCACGCCGAAGGGCCGCCTGCTGCCGACATCGACCCAGGCGCTGATCAACGCCATGGTCAGCGCCTTCAACGGCGCGCTGTCCACCGGCCTGGCGTCGGAGTCCAAGGTGCTGATCGTCGACGTGTTCTCCGTCAGCCACGACCAGGCCACCAATCCCGGCCCGTACGGCCTGACCAATGTGTCGGAGACCGCGTGCGACCTGAACGTGGCGAAGAATCCGCTGGCCAGCTCGCTGACCTGCAACGCCGGCAACCTCAAGTCGGGCGACGTCAGCCACTGGTCCTTCGCCGACGACGTCCATCCGTCGCCGTTCAACAACCTGCTGCTGGCGCGCTACGTGGCCGAGAAGCTGGTGGTCAAGGGCTGGCTGTAATTCAGTCGTCGCAGGCGGCAGCCGCCCTTGGGCGGGCGGCCGCCGGACTCACAACATAAAACATCAGGAGACGATATGAAGAACACGGTAAAACTGCTGGCGCTGGCCGCCGCACTGACGGTGGCCTCGGCCGCATCGGCGCAACAAAGCGCCGGCACCTGGCTGGGCACGCTGGGCATCAACAAGATCACGCCGAAAGTGGATTCGGGCGACGTCTCGGCGCCCGCGCTGCCGGGCACCAAGGCCGACGTCGGTTCGGACACCAAGCCGCGCTTCGCGATCGCCTACATGGTGACCGACAACATCGCCGCCGAACTGGACCTGGGCCTGCCGTACAAGCACGACCTGATCGGCTCGGGCGCGATCCAGGGCACCGGCAAGGTGGGCACGTCGGAGGTGCTGCCGCCGACCGCCTTCCTGCAGTACCGCTTCCTGCCGGCCAACTCGAAGTTCCGTCCTTACGTGGGCGTGGGCGTGACCTACGCGATGTTCCAGAAGGAGACCGGCTCCGGCCAGCTGACCGCGCTGCTCAACACCGGCGGCCCCGGCACCACCTTCAAGCTGGACGACAAGTGGGCGATGAGCTACCAGATCGGCGGCACCATGAAGATCAACGAGAAATGGTTCATCGACGCCACCGTCATCAAGACCAAGCTCAAGACCGTGGTGCATTTCTCGACCGGCCAGGTGCAGGATGTGCGGCTCGATCCGCTGGCCGTCAGCGTCAGCGTCGGCTATAACTTCAAGGGCTTCTAGCCGTTTGGACGTAAAAAAACCGCCGAGGCCAAAAGCCCGGCGGTTTTTTTTATGCCCGTCCCGATTACTGGAAGGCCTGGATGCCGGTCTGTGCGCGGCCCAGGATCAGCGCGTGGATGTCGTGCGTGCCCTCGTAGGTGTTGACCACCTCCAGGTTGACCATGTGGCGGATGATGCCGAACTCGTCCGAGATGCCGTTACCGCCCAACATGTCGCGCGCGACGCGGGCGATGTCCAGCGACTTGCCGCAGGAGTTACGCTTCATCATCGAGGTGATTTCCACCGCCGCCGTGCCGGCGTCCTTCATGCGGCCCAGCTGCAGGCAGCCCTGCAGGCCCAGCGTGATCTCGGTCTGCATGTCGGCCAGCTTCTTCTGCACCAGCTGGTTGGCGGCCAGCGGACGGCCGAACTGGTGGCGGTCCAGCACGTACTGGCGCGCGGTGTGCCAGCAGGCTTCGGCCGCGCCCAGCGCACCCCAGGCGATGCCGTAGCGCGCCGAGTTCAGGCAGGTGAACGGACCCTTCAGGCCGCGCACGTCCGGGAAGGCGTTCTCTTCCGGGCAGAACACATTGTCCATCACGATCTCGCCCGTGACCGAGGCGCGCAGGCCGAACTTGCCGTGGATGGCGGGGGCGCTCAGGCCGGCCATGCCTTTTTCCAGCACGAAGCCGCGGATCGCGCCTTCGTCGTCCTTGGCCCAGACCACGAACACGTCGGCCACCGGCGAGTTGGTGATCCACATCTTGGCGCCGGTCAGCGCGTAGCCGCCCGGCACTTTCTTGGCGCGGGTGATCATCGAGCCCGGATCGGAGCCGTGGTTGGGTTCGGTCAGGCCGAAGCAGCCGATCCACTCGCCGGTGGCCAGCTTGGGCAGGTATTTCTGTTTCTGCGCCTCGGTGCCGAACTCGTAGATCGGCACCATCACCAGCGACGACTGCACGCTCATCATCGAGCGGTAGCCGGAGTCGACGCGCTCGACTTCGCGCGCGATCAGGCCGTAGGCCACGTAGTTCAGGCCGGGACCGCCGTACTGTTCCGGGATGGTCGGGCCCAGCAGGCCCAGTTCGCCCATCTCGCGGAAGATCGAGGTGTCCATCTTCTCGTGGCGGAACGCCTCCAGGATGCGCGGCGCCAGCTTGTCCTGGCAATACGCGGCGGCGGCGTCGCGCACCATGCGTTCGTCGTCGGTCAGTTGCTGGTCCAGCAGCAGGGGATCGTCCCAGTGGAATTGCGCGCGGGCTTGGCTCATGTGTGGTCTCTCATTATGAAAATGTGGGAAGTCTGCCCGGCATTCTATGCCGCGGCCGCCGTCACGGCTTTTCAAATGGCGACACCAATTTCCGTTTTTAGCCCAGGCTGCCGAACTGGCCGCCGTGGAAAATCAGCGGCGGCGACGGCGAGAACTCGCACAGCTCGACCTCGCCGACGAAAATCACGTGGTCGCCCTCCGGGTAGCGGCTGCGGTTGTGGCATTCGAACCAGGCCGAGGCGCCCTTGAGGATGGGCTGGCCGGTGCGCGACAGCTCGTATTCGGTGTTTTCCCACGGATCGATGCCGCGCGTGGCGAACTGCTTGGCCAGGTGCGCCTGGCCGGCCGACAGCACGTTGATGACGTAGTGCGAGTTGCCGGTGAAGATGGGCATGCTGTTGGCCGTGGTGGCCAGGCTCCACAGCACCAGCGGCGGATCGAGCGACACCGAATTGAAGGAACTGGCCGTCAGGCCACGGAAGGTGCCGTCCGCCAGCCGGGTGGTGATGACGGTGACGCCGGTGGCGAACTGGCCCAGCGCCTGGCGGAAATGGCTGGTGTCGAAGGGGCGCTGGTCGGCGCGGGGGGAACGAGTGTGCATGGTGGGCCTGTGAACTTTCAGCCATTATGCCAAAGTTTACCGCGCCATAGCGGATTGCCCTGGTTTGCGTTACAGTGACCCCATAGGCATTCTTCTACGCGGGGGAATCATGACGAGTCAGTCCGCGCCGGGCACGGCGCTTGAAACAGCGTATCTGGGCGGCGGCTGCTTCTGGTGCACCGAGGCTGTGTTTGCGCGGGTCAAGGGTGTTGTTGATGTCGAGTCCGGCTATGCAGGCGGCCACCAGCCCGACCCCACCTACGAGCAAGTCTGCGCCGGCGGCACCGGCCACGCCGAAGTGGTGAAATTGCAATTTGATCCTTCCGTCATCGGTTTCCGCGACCTGCTGGAAATCTTCTTCACCATCCACGATCCCACCACGCTGAACCGCCAGGGCAACGACGTCGGCACCCAGTACCGCTCGGTCATCTTTTACCAGTCGCCGCAGCAGGAAGCCACGGCGCGCCAGGTGATCGCACAGATGGCCGGAGTGTGGGACGCGCCCATCGTCACCGAGCTGGCGCCGCTCACGGCCTACTATCCGGCCGAGCCCTATCACCAGGATTATTTTACCCAGCATCCGCTGCAGAGCTATTGCGCCTTCGTGGTGGCGCCCAAGGTGGCCAAGTTCAAGAGCACCTACGCGCAGCGCCTGAAATGACGACCGGAGAACGCGGATGAAGGTAGTGCTGGTCGACGATACCCACATCAACCTGGTGCTGATGTCGCGCCTGGTCGACAAGCTGCAGGGCGTGAGCACCATCGGCTTCCAGTCCGCGCGCGAGGCGCTGGCCTGGTGCAACGCCCATCCCTACGACCTGCTGATCGTCGACTACATGATGCCGGATATGAACGGCCTGGAGTTCATCGCCCGGCTGCAGGCGCCGTCCGACCAGCGCCCGCCGGTGCTGATGGTCACCGCCAGCGTCGACCTCGACGTGCGCCACCGCGCGCTGGAGAACGGCGCCAGCGACTTCCTCATCAAGCCGATCGACAAGGTCGAGTTCCTGGCGCGCACCCGCAACATGCTGGCGCTGCGCAGCGCCACGCTGAGCCTGCAGCACCGCGCCAGCTGGCTGGCCGACGAGGTGGCCAAGGCCACGGCCGAGCTGTGCGCGCGCGAGCAGGAAACCATCATGCTGCTGTGCCGCGCCTCCGAGTACCGCGACCCCGAGACCGGCGCCCACATCCAGCGCATGGCGCGCTACTCGCGGCTGATCGCGGCCGGGCTGGGCCTGTCCGACGAGCAGCAGAGCGACCTGCTGAACGCCGCGCCGATGCATGACATCGGCAAGGTCGGCACGCCCGACCACATCCTGCTCAAGCCCGGCCGCCTCACGCCCGAGGAGATGGCCGTGATGCGCCAGCACGCGGAGATCGGCTACAACATCCTCAAGGACTGCAAGGCGCGCACGCACAAGCTGGCCGCCGAGATCGCGCTGACCCACCACGAGCGCTACGACGGCCAGGGCTATCCGCGCGGCCTGGCGGGCGAGGCCATTCCACAGGCCGGCCGCATCGTCGCCGTGGCCGACGTGTTCGACGCGCTGACCAGCGTGCGCCCGTACAAGCCGGCGTGGAGCATGGAGGCCGCGCGCCAGCACCTGCTGGACCACAGCGGCGCGCATTTCGATCCGCGCTGCGTCGCCGCGCTGCTGCAGCGCTGGGACGAGGTGCTGGACATCCGCGCCCGCTTCCAGGACGAGCAGGGCGGCCCCGCCGCCGTCACACCCTGAGCCCGCCATGGACCAGGACAGCCAGGTCGACCAGATCCGCCTCGCGCTGGCGGCGCAGGGCGCGCACGAGCTGGCGCGGCTGCTGGAGCCGCAACTGGCCGCGCTGGCCGAGCTGGAGCTGTCCGGCGTCGACGACCTGGGCCGCTACCTGCAGGCCAACGCCAGCCAGCTGCGGCGCCTGGCCGGGCTGGTGCGCATCGTCGACGTCAACGCCGCCGCGCTGGCGCAGGTGGGCGCGGCGCCGGGGCGCCACGGGGCGCCGCAACTGACGCTGGCGCAAAACTTCGACGAGGCCGCCATGCCCAGCTTCGCGCTGGCGCTGACCGCGCTGGCGCAGGGCCAGCACTTCTTCGCCTGCGAGGGCAGCTTCGAGCGGCTCGACGGCACGGTGCGCCTCAACGAGCTGACCCTGCTGGTGATGCCGGGCCACGCGCACAGCCTGGACTTCGTCATCGTCTCGACGCTGGACGTGACCGAGCGGCGCCGCCTGCACGACGAGCTGCGCGTGCTGGCCACCACCGACTTCCTGACCGGCCTGCCGAACCGGCGCGAGTTCATGCGCCGGCTGGAGGACGAGCACGCGCGGCTGCGGCGCGACGCCGGCGGCTGCGCCGCCGTGCTGCTGCTGGACGTCGACCACTTCAAGCGCATCAACGACGCGCACGGCCACGCGGCCGGCGACGCCGTGCTGCGCCAGCTGGGCGCGGCGCTGCGCGAGGGCCAGCGGCAGATCGACGTGGTCGGCCGCATCGGCGGCGAGGAGTTCGCGCTGCTGTTGCC
>NZ_WWCX01000189.1:0-4590 GCF_009857655.1 Duganella vulcania | reverse complement strand
GCCAGCGTGGCCACGCCGGTCACGCGCGTGGGCCGCATCGAGGCCGCGCCCGGCCTGCGCCTGGTGGACGCGGCCGGCGCCCCGCTCGACCTGCAACTACAGGGCTTCGATCACTTCACTTCCTGAAGCGCGGTCACGTCCTCGCCCGGCTCGCCCGCGTGGCGCCCGCTGCCGTGCAACAGCCAGTAGTGGTGGAAGGCCAGCCGGATGTTGTCGCGCAGCTGGGTGTCGTCCCACGGCTTGGTGTAGAAGCGGTAGATGGCGCCGCGGTTGATCGAGTCGATCACCGCGTCCAGCCCGGTGTAGCCGGACAGGATGATGCGTATCGTCTCCGGGTACATCTCCTTGACCTTGCTGAGGAACTCGGTGCCGCTCATGCCCTGCATGCGCTGGTCGCACACGATCACCTGCACCGCGTGCAGCGCCAGCAGCTCGAACCCCTCGGCCGGCGTGGCCGCGGTCAGGATCTGGTAGCCGTCGCGGCGGAACAGCCGGTGCAGCGAGGCCAGCACGTTGACGTCGTCGTCGACGATGAGCAGGGTCTGCGCCGGCTGGCCCGGCTTGGCCACGTCGGGCGGCAGGCTGTGGCCGGCCTGCACCAGCGCCGCCATGTCGGCCGGCGCCACCGCCCGGCTGAACAGGAAGCCCTGGATCTCGTCGCAGCGGCTGCGCCGCAGGTATTCGAGCTGGGCGCGCGTCTCCACCCCTTCCGCGATCACCCGCAGCTTCAGGCTGTGCGCCATGCTGATGATGGCCTGGGCGATGGCCGCGTCGTTGGGGTTGGTGGTGATGTCGCGCACGAAGGCGATGTCGATCTTGAGCTTGTCGATCGGGAAGCGCTGCAGGTAGGCCAGCGACGAATAGCCGGTGCCGAAGTCGTCGATCGCCACCTTCAGGCCCAGCGCCTTCAGGTTCGTCAGCACGCTGATGGTGCGCTCGGTGTTGGACATCAGCGCGGTCTCGGTCAGCTCCAGCTCCAGCAGCTCGGGCGGGACGTCGTGGCGCAGCAGCGCGCTGCGCACCACCAGCTCCAGGTCGCCCTCGACGAACTGGCGGCTGGCGACGTTGACCGCGACCCGCACCGGCCCGGTGTCGCTGCGCAGCCAGGCGCCGATCTGGCGGCAGGCGGCGTCGATGATCCAGGCGCCGACCCGCACGATCAGGCCGGTATCCTCCAGCACCGGTACGAACTCGGCCGGATACACCAGGCCGCAGCCGGGCCGCTGCCAGCGCAGCAGCGCCTCGGCGCCGGCCATCTGGCCGGTGTGCAGGTTGACCTTGGGCTGGTAGTGCAGCAGCAGCTCGTTGTGCTCGAGCGCGCGGCGCAGCGCCATCTCCATGTCCAGCCGCGCCAGCACCTGCACGTTCATGCCGGCGGTGAAGAAGCGGTAGCCGTCGCGCCCGGCCTGCTTGGCGCGCTCCATCGCGGTGTCGGCGTACTTGACCAGCGTGTGCGGATCGGTGGCGTCGTCCGGGTACATGGCGATGCCGATGCTGGCGCTGAGCGCGGCCGGGTGGCCGTCCAGGTCGAACGGCTGGCGCAGCGCCTCGCGCACCTCGTTGGCGGTGTGCACCGCGTCCTGCTGGTCGCGCGTCATGGTCAGGATCAGCGCGAACTCGTCGCCGCCCATGCGCCCGACCGTGTCGCGGAGGCGCACGCATTGCACCAGCCGGTTGCTGAACTGGCGCAGCAGTTCGTCGCCGGCCGCCGCGCCCAGCGAATCGTTGACGTTCTTGAAGCGGTCCAGCGCGATGAACAGCACCACGATGCGCCACGACTTTTCCTGCGCCAGCGCGATGGCGTCGCCCAGCGTCTGGAAGAACAGCGTGCGGTTGGGCAGGCCGGTCAGGCTGTCGTAATGGGCCATGTGCTGCAGCAGCTCCTCGGCATGGCGGCGCTCGCTGATGTCGCGCGCCACGCCCAGCAGGATGTCGGGCTGGCCGGCGCGCCGCAGCAGCTGCCAGTACAGCTCGACCGGCACCGCGATCAGGTCGCGCCGCATGAGCTCGAGCTCGATCATCTCGGGCGCGCGCGCCGGCCCCAGCGCGGCGGCATAGGCGGCCAGCCCGGCGGCCCGCTCGCTCAGCGCGGCCGGCGCGCCCAGGCCGATGCGGCTGGCGGTATGGCCCAGCATTTCGGCGCGCGGATAGCCCAGCATGCGGCAGGCGCCGTCGTTGACGTCGACCAGCTCGGCGCTGCCGGCGTCGAGCAGGAAGATGGCGTCGGCGGTGGCGTCCATCGCGCTGCGGAAGCGCTGCAGCTCGGCGGTGCGCTCGCGCACGGTCTGCTCGAGCCGCGTGTTGTAGCTGCGCGTTTCGCGGTGCAGCAGGCGCACCTCCAGCATGTTGCCGATGCGGGTGAGCACCTCGACCGGATCGAAGGGCTTGCTGACGAAGTCGCGCGCGCCCAGCTCCAGCGCCTTGATCTTGTGGTCGGGCTGGGCCGTGACCACCAGCACCGGCAGCCAGGCCTCGGTTTCCAGCGGGCGGATCGCCTCCATCACGTCGAAGCCGCTCATGCCGGGCATCTGCAGGTCGAGGATGATCAGGTCGTACTGGTGCTCGGCGTGCCAGCCCGCCACCACGCGCGGATCGGTGGTGGAGCTGACCGCCGTGTAGCCGGTGGACTTGAGCAGGAATTCCAGCAGTTCGACGTTGACCGGCTGATCGTCGACGATCAGGATGCTGGCGTTGAAGATGTCGGTCTGGCTGATCATGAGATGCGCCTCCGTATGGTCCCCGGGGAGCCGGCGTCGTGGCCGGTTCGGAGCGCTTACTACTACCTGGCAAGCTTAACAGTTTGCCCGTTTGGCGGCGCACGGCTGCAATGGTTGGGCAGCGGCGGCCGGCTTATCCGTCCGAGTGTACGCAAGTTCAAATCGGCGGTCTAATGTTTTCTGGCATGTTGCGGTTCAGGCAAATCAGCGGTGCGTCGCTGGCATCGGGCGCGCACTGCATGGTAGAGTGGAAGCCAGGCCACAGAGTGCCGCAACAGACGGAGCGTTCCATGAATTCCACAGACACCATTCTTGACCTGGCCGCGCAAGTGGGCAAGTCCCTGCAAGCGAAGGGCCTGATCCTGGCCACCGCCGAATCGTGCACCGGCGGCGGCGTGGCCCAGGCCATCACCGAGATCGCCGGCTCCACCGCCTGGTTCGATTGCGGCTTCGTCACCTATTCCAACGCTTCCAAGACCGAGATGCTGGACGTGTCGGCCGCGCTGATCGCGCAGATGGGCAGCGTGTCCGAGGAGGTGGCGGCGGCCATGGCCACCGGCGCGCTGGGCGCCAGCAACGCCCACCTGGCGGTGTCGACCACCGGCATCGCCGGCCCCACCGGCGCCGTGCCGGGCAAGCCGGTCGGCACCGTGTGCTTCGGCTGGGCCAACGCCGACACCGTGCACACCGAGCGGCTGGTGTTCACCGGCGACCGCCGGGCGGTGCGCGAGCAGACCGTGATCCACGCGTTGCAGGGGCTGCTGCGGTTTATCGACTGAATGCGCGACTGAATACGGGCCGGCGGTTGCCATACCGCCGCAAAACAATTACTCTCGACGCATTCGAGCGATTCTGGAGTGATTGATGCAAAATTCGGTACATTTTATTCTCCAAGGTAAAGGCGGTATCGGCAAGACCCTGGTGTCGACCATCCTGGCGCAATGGCTCGCCGCCAAGGACGAGACGCCGCTGCGCTGCTACGACACCGACCAGGAGAACGCGACCTTCTCGCGCTACAAGGCGATGGACGTCAAGCATGTGCCGGTGATGACCGACAGCCGCACCATCGACCCCAAGCGCTTCGACGCGCTGATGATCGACATCCTGGAAGAGGACGGCAACTGCGTCATCGACAACGGCGCCAACACCTTCTCGCCGCTGATGGGCTACCTGATCGAGAACGATTGCTTCTCGCTGCTGGAGGAATCGGGACGCAAGGTCTACATCCACACCATCGTCGGCGGCGGCGACACGCTGCACGACACCGCCATGGGCTTCGTCTCCACCGCCAAGTCCACCAACGTGCCGCTGGTGCTGTGGGAGAACGAGCACTTCGGCCTGCTGCAATCGGCGTCCGGCAAGCAGTTCACCGAATCGCAGACCTATGCCGACAACTCGGCCCGCGTGAAGGGCCGCGTGGTGCTGTCGGCCCGCAACGCCGACACCTTCGGCGCCGACATCAAGAAGATGAACACGGCCCGCCTGACCGCCCAGGAAGTCAAGGAAAGCGACAAGTTCAACCTGATGGAAAAGCAGCGCATCAAGGTAGTGTTCCGCGACCTGTTCGAGCAGCTCGACAAGGTCGAGTGGTAAGCCGCCATGGATCAGCACAAGCTGCGCAGCCTGGTCTTTGAAAAAACCGGCGTCAAGATCGACATCGACGATCCCGTGTTCGCGCTGGTGGCGCTGAACGAGGCGGTGCTGGCCGAGACGGTCGAGCGCCACATCGCGCTGATCGACGCCGCCTCGCAGGAGCTGGCGCAGCAGGCGCGGCTGGCCGGCGGACTGGCCGCGCAGCAGGGCGGCGTCCGCAAGCCGGTGGTGCTGGACGCCACCAATGAACCGGCCGGCACTGAAACCCCGTCCGCCTACG
>NZ_WWCX01000188.1:0-4641 GCF_009857655.1 Duganella vulcania | reverse complement strand
CCGCCGCGCGGCGGGCTGGCTGGCCCTGTCCGGGCTGGTCATGGGCGTGGGCGCCGGCCTCAAACTGACCAACGCCACCTTCGCGCTGGCGCTGTGCGCGGCGCTGCTGACCGTCGGCGGCGGCTGGTGGCAGCGCCTGCGCCTGTCGCTGGTGTTCGGCGTGGCGGTGCTGGCCGGCCTGGCCGCCGCCGCCGGCCACTGGTTCCTGCGCATGTGGCTCATGTTCGGCAATCCGCTGTTCCCGCAGATGAACGACGTGTTCCGCAGCCCGCTGGCGCAGCCGGTCGGCGTGGCCGACACCGCGCACCTGCCGCACAACCTGGCCGAGGCGCTGCTGTGGCCCTTCATCTTCACGCTCGACGGCCATCGCGTGTCCGAGCTGGTGATGCGCCAGATGATCTGGCCCGTGGTCTATGTGCTGTTCATCGCGCTGGCCGTGCGCCTGCTGGCCGGCCGGCTGCGCGGCGCTGGCACCGGCGCCAGCGCCAGCGCCGCCGCCGGCGACGCGACGGCTGGCCGCGAGCGTTTGCTGCTGGTGTTTTTCGCGCTGGGCTACCTGGGCTGGCTCAAGCTGTTCGGCATCTACCGCTACCTGGTGCCGCTGGAGCTGCTCGCGCCGCTGACGGTCTGGCTGCTGCTGCAGCGGCTCTGCAAGCCGCAACTGGCGCGCCGCGCCGGCGCCTGGGCGCTGACGCTGTGCGCCATCGTGGTCTTCCCGTTCTCCGCCTGGAGCCACAGCGGCTGGACCGCGGCCGGCTTCACCGCCGATGATCCCGGCCTGGCCGATCCGTCCTCCAGCCTGGTCTACACGGTGCACGGCGATCCGCCGATGGGCTGGATGGCCACCCTGCTGCCGCCGCAGGTGCCGGTGGTGGCGCTGGCCGGCGGCTTCCCGGAATCGCCCGCCTACCTGGAGCGCATCCGCGCGCTGGCGGCCAGCCGCCACGGCACCCATTACGTGATGCTGGTCGCCGCCGCCAACCACGAGGAGCTGACGCTGGCGAAGAAGAACCAGCTGGCCTCCTGGCTGGGCCAGACCGGCAGCGACGCCGCCTGCGCGCGGCTGGAGCGGATGATGGCCAAGGTCCGCTTCCACGTCGGCGTCGAGCCGCTGGCGGCGCCGGACGGGCCGCGCTGCCGCCTGGCGCTGCTGCCGCAGTACCGCATCGACCTGGCCGCGCGCAACCTGGCGCTGCAGCGCAAGGCGGCCGAGGACCTGCAACGCTACGGCCTGCGGCTGCGCCCGGACAGCTGCCGCGTCCATCGCGCCGCGATCGGCACCGAGCCCTATCCCTACCAGCTGTGCGAGGTGGACAAGTAAAGGCAGACAAGTAATCCAACGAACGGCGCCCAGGGCGCCGTTTGTGCGTCCCGGCCCCCGTTTTCTGCCGTTCGTCGCACGGCGCGGGCGGAGCGCGGGCGGCGGCGCTACAGTGTCGATACTATAACTTCAGGGACGATCCCATCATGCGCACTGCCATCTCCATCGCCGTCATCACCGCCCTCGCCACCCTCGCCGGCTGCGCCGTCATCGTCGTGCCGGACGACGGCAACGGCGGCGGCGTGCACTACAGCTCCGCCTTCGGCAGCTCGGCGGTGCAGGGCAACGGCCAGCAAACCACCGAACGCCGCGACGCCGCCGCCAGCGACGGCATCGACATCAACGGCCCGATGCAGGTCGAGGTGCGGGTCGGCGAGGCCGCCTCGCTGCAGGTCGAAGGCGACAGCAACCTGCTGCCGATGCTGCGCACCGACGCCACCGGCGGCACGCTGCGCATCTGGATCGACGGCAGCATCCGCAGCGCCAACCCGCTGCGCGTGATCTACACCACGCCGCAGCTGCGCCAGGTCAACGCCAACGGCTCCGGGCGCCTGTCGGTCAGCGGCTTGAACGGCGCGCCGTTCAACCTGAGCCAGAACGGTTCGCGCCAGGTGCA
Source organism: Duganella vulcania (assembly GCF_009857655.1). NCBI lineage: Bacteria > Pseudomonadati > Pseudomonadota > Betaproteobacteria > Burkholderiales > Oxalobacteraceae > Duganella > Duganella vulcania. Next base: position 2,704 of record NZ_WWCX01000188.1, on the reverse strand, counting down.
GCTGTCGGGCAATGTCAGCCGCTTTGACGTGCGCGTCAACGGCTCGGGCGCGGTGGACGCGGCCGGCCTGCAAAGCGGCTCCACCGTCGCCAGCGTGAACGGCTCCGGGCGCCTGAACCTGGGCCGCCTGAGCGGCGACACGCTGAACCTGGAGGTCCGGGGTTCGGGCGGCGCCAGCGCCACCGGCAACGTGCGCGGCATGAACGTGCGCGTGTACGGCTCGGGCAGCGCCGACCTGGCCGGCCTGAGCGGCCAGAGCGCCGAACTGGCGACCTACGGCTCCGGCAGCATCTCGGCCGGCGTCAGCCAGTCGCTGGTGGCCGACACCACCGGCTCCGGCCACGTCACCGTGTACGGCAACCCGTCCCAGCGCAGCATCAGCGGCAAGCACGTCAGCGTGATGCAGTAAGGGGCGCGCCGGGGAGCGGCGGACACGCCATGCGCCGTTTGCCGCCCCTCAGCGCACCTTGAAGAAGGACATGGAACTCTGCAGCTGACCGGCCTGGCCGCTCATCTCCTCGGCGGTGGCGGCCAGTTCCTCGGAGCTGGAGGCGTTCATCTGCGTGGTCTGGCTCAACTGGCTCATGGCCGAGTTGATCTGGCTCGCGCCCGTGGTCTGCTCCTCCGACGCCGCCGTGATCTCCTGCACCAGGCTGGAGGTGCGGCGGATATTGGGCAGCATGGTGTCGAGCAGGGCGCCGGCCTTTTCCGCCAGGTTGACGCTGCCGCTGGCGACCTGCTCGATCTCCTGCGCCGCCACCTGGCTGCGCTCGGCCAGCTTGCGCACCTCGGCCGCGACCACCGCGAAACCCTTGCCGTGGTCGCCCGCGCGCGCCGCCTCGATGGCCGCGTTCAGCGCCAGCAGGTTGGTCTGGTAGGCGATGTCGTCGATGATGCCGATCTTCTTGGCGATCTCGCGCATCGCCACCACCGTCGAGCGCACCGCCTCGCCGCCTTCGCCCGCCTCCTGCGCGGCCTTGCCGGCCATGCCGTCGGTGACCTTGGCGTTCTCGGTGTTCTGCGCGATCGAGGCCGACATCTGCTCGATGGCGGCGCTCGATTCCTCGGCCGCCGCGGCCTGCTCGCTGGCGCCCTGCGACAGCGACTGCGCGGTGGCGCTCACTTCCTCCGAGGCGCTGGCCAGCGCCTCGGCGCCGTGATTGACCTCGGTCACCACCCGCGACAGGTTGCCGACCATGGTGTGCATCGCCGCCAGCAGACTGGTGCTGTCGCCCGGCTTGATGTGCACCTGCATCGTCAGGTCGCCGGCGGCCACGCGGTTGACCACCTCGGCCGCGTAGTCCGGCTCGCCGCCCAGCTGGCGCAGCAGCGCGCGCGTGATGAGGGCGCTGATCAGCGCCACCGCCAGCAGCGTGCAGGCGGCGATGATGAGCGAGGTCCGCATGGCCGCCGCCTTCATCGCCACCGCGTCGTCCGCGCCTTTCTGCCCCAGTTCGATGTTGTAGTCGAAGTGGTTGTCGATGGCGGTCTGCAGCACCTGGATTTCCGGCCGGGCCAGTTCGAGCAGGGTGCGCGCCTTGTCGTTGCGGTTGGCGCGCGATTCGACCAGCACCGCCTCGACCATCGGCTGCACCTTGGCCCACGAGTCGCGCTCGCGCGCCAGGATGCCCTTGTCCTTGTCGTCGCTCACCAGCGCCTCGTATTTCTTGAGGTTGTCGTCGACGCCCTTGCGCATCTCGGCGATCTGGCCGTCGATTTCCGCCAGCTTCTTGTCGTCGGTGTTGAGCACGTGCTGGTTGACGCGGATGCGCAGGCGCAGCAGGCTGTCGCGCAGCCGGTCCAGCACCACCAGGCTGGGCACCGTGTTGACGGTCGAGTAGCTGGCCGAGTCGTAGACCTTGTTCATCTGGTACTGGCTCAAGCCCGCCAGCAAGGCGATGCCGGCCAGTGCTGCGCCGGCCAGCGCGATCATTTTCTGGACTACGGTAAGTTTCATCGCTCGCTCCCCTAGTTATGTGTGGCTGACGCGGCAGCCACCGCCGTCTTTCCTTGTAACCGGTCGATCAGCGCGGCCAGCGGCGCCGGCCGCGCGTACAGGTAGCCCTGCATGCAATCGCAGCCGTGGGCCACCAGGAAATCGGCCTGCGCCTGCGTCTCCACGCCCTCGGCCACCACCCGCAGCCCCAGGTGGCCGGCCATCGCCAGGATGGACTGCACCAGCGCGCGGCTGTTGGCGTCGTCCGGCGTGTCCATGACGAAGCTGCGGTCGATCTTCAGCTCGTACAGCGGCATCTTCTTCAGGTAGGCCAGGCTGGAATAGCCGGTGCCGAAATCGTCGATCGAGAAGCGCAGCCCCAGCGCCGCCAGTTCGTGCATGCGTTCGATGGTCTGCTCCATCTTGTCGATCAACAGGCCCTCGGTCACCTCCAGCACCAGCAGCGCGGCCGGGGCGCCGGTGTCGGCCAGCGTGCACCGCACCACGTCGACGAAATCGGCCTGGCGGAACTGGGTCGGGCTGACGTTGACCGACAGCGGCATGGCCAGCCCGGCGCGCGCCAGCTCCAGCACCGCCTCGCAGGCCTGGCGCAGCGCCCACGCGCCCAGTTCGATGATCAGCCCCGACTCCTCGGCCACCGGGATGAACACCTGCGGCGGCACCATCTCGCCGCCGGCCAGCGGCCAGCGCATCAGCAGCTCGCCGCCCACCACGCGGCCGCCGCGGTCGACCTGGGCCTGCACGTGC
>NZ_WWCX01000187.1:0-4832 GCF_009857655.1 Duganella vulcania | reverse complement strand
AGCTGGCGGCCGGCGCGCGGCAGCGGCGCGGTCATCACGCTCACGCCGGCGGTGGACGCCACCAGCCCGCCGCCCGGCGACACCATGCGGATGCGGTAGGGTTCGCGCAGGCCGGCGTCGCGCGCCTCGTCGTTCGCGGTGGAGAACACCTGCGCCGGGCCGGTGGCGTCCAGCAGCACGAAGCCGGGATAAACGAGCAGCCAGATATCGATGGGTGTCATGTGGCAGATATTCAACCATCAATGTCATTTGTGTCAACCCGCGCGCGGGCATGATGGACGCTTCCACCCACAGGAGCAACCATGACACGCACCATCGGCATTTATGTGTACGACGACGTTGAAGTGCTGGACTTCGCCGGCCCGTACGAAGTGTTCACCTGCGCCACGCGGATGGCCGCCAGGCTCACGCCGGACGCGCCGGCGCCGTTCCGCGTGCGCACCATCGGCCAGCGCGGCGCCATGCTGCGCGCGCGCGCGGGCCTGAGCGTGTTCCCCGAGGCGCACTTCGGCAACGCCGGCCCGCTCGACGTGCTGATCGTGCCGGGCGGCGTGGTCGACGCCGAGCGCGACAAGCAGGAAGTGACACGCTGGATCGCCGCCACCGCGCCGGGCTGCGAACTGGTGGCGTCGGTGTGCACCGGCGCCTTCCTGCTGGCGCAGGCCGGCCTGCTGGACGGCCAGGAGGTCACCACGCACTGGGAGGACATCGACGCGTTGCGCGCCGCCTTCCCGCGCGTGCGGGTGAGCGGCAAGCGGCGCTGGATCGACAACGGCCGCACCGTCACCAGCGGCGGCATCTCGGCCGGCATGGACATGTCGCTGCACCTGGTCGAGCGGCTGGCCGGGCGCGCGCTGGCCGCCCGCACCGCGCTGCAGATGGAATACGACTGGAGCGAGGCCTGAGCCGCCGGGGTCAGCCGCCGAGCTCGTGTCCGAATGTCAGACCTGACCCCAATCTTAGCGCGCCACGAACACCAGCAGCAGCCAGCCGCACAGCAGCAGCGCCGGCACGCCGTTCAGGAGCAGGCCGATCCAGCCGCTCCACGAGCGCCAGCGCGCCAGGATCAGGCCCATGACCGCCGTCACCGTGCCGGCCACGGTGCCGAGCACCACGACGATGAAGGCGTTGCCCAGGCAGGTGAAGCCGAAGTCGCCGCAGTGCGCCGCCCCGCCCGAAAAACCGCCGGACAAGGTGAGCGCGCCCAGCACATAGGTCAGCAGCGCGATCGCCACGCTGACCACATCCAGGTCGATCTTGGATTTCTTCATAGTTTTTTCAGCTGTTCCCGGGCGTAGCCGGCGTTGGCGTGGTTGGGCGCCAGCTCGAGGAAGCTGGTGTAGGCCTTTTTGGCCTTGTCGCTGTCGCCCAGGCGCATGCGGGCGTCGGCCAGGTTCAGGTAGGCGATCGCGCGCGAGGTGTCGATCTGCAGCGTGTTCTCGAACCAGCGCGCGGCCTCGGCGTACTTCTCCTGCTTGTAGTAGACGAAGCCCAGGTTGTTGGCGGCCAGCCCGAAGTCCGGCCGGTACTTCAGGGCCTCGGTGAACGCCGCCTCGGCCTGCGCGTACTGCTTCTCCTTGTACAGCTGCAGGCCGCGGTCGTTGGCGCGCTGCGCCAGCTGGCGGCTCGACGCGTCCACCGGCTTGGGCGCGGCGATCTTCTGCTCCTCGCCCTGCAGGTTCTTGACCACCACCGTGTTGCCGTCGGCCTTGAGGTCGCGGCCCTTGTCCAGCTTGCTATTGAGCGCGATCGCGTCCGGCGACAGCTGCGCCGACTGCGCGCTCAGGAACTCGGCCTCGGCCGGCAGCTGGAACACGAACTCGCCGCCCTCCGAACCCGGCAGGCTGCCGAACGCCGGCGTCTGCTGCGACACGCTGGCCACCGCCGGCGCCACGTAGGCCGCCAGCTCGGTGGCGGTGATCAGGCCGTCGCCGTTCAAATCCGCCTTGCCGTTGAGCGCCTGCAGCAAGGTCCACGTGAACACCGAGTGCCCGTTCGGGCCGCCGTCGGCCACCATCTGGTCGGCGCCGCCGGCGGTCAGCATCTGCCGCCCCAGCCGGCGCGCGTTGTCGCGCAGGAAGGCGCTGCTGCCGCCGCCGCGCGTCAGGCCCAGGCCGCTGTAGCAGGCGTCCATCACGAACAGCACGTGCTTGGCGTTGAGGCTCTCGGCGATGTTCTGCAGGTCGGTCATCGGGATGGCATCGAAGCTGACCTGTTGCGGGTCCGAGTCGACCGGGATGATGTAGCCCAGGTTGCGCCCGGAACTGAGCTGGCGGGTGGCGCCGTGGCCGGCGAAGAACACGAAGATGCGGTCGTCCTTCTTGAGCTGGGCGTCGGCCAGCTTGTCGTGGAACAGCGCCAGGATGTTGTTGCGCGTGGCCTCGCCGTTCGACAGCGTGAACACCCGCTCATTGGCGAAGCCGAAGCGGTTGACCAGCGTGTCGCGGATCGCGCGCGCGTCCTGCACCGCGTACTGCAGCTTGGGCCACTTCTGGTAATCGTTGATGCCGATGACCACGGCGTAGCTGTTGGCGTAGCCGGTGCTGACGGCGATCTTCTCCGGCTCCGGCTTGCCGCCGCGCGCCACCTTGAACTCCTGGCCGTCCCAGGCCGCGAAGCTGTAGCCGTCGGCGATCAGCTTGTCGAGCACCAGCGGCAGCGCCTTGACGCTGCGCTCGTGGATGTCGTGGAACAGGATGATGCCGCGCTGCTCCTTGCTCAGCGTGGTCAGCACGCGGTTGGCGATCGAGCTGGGCACCGGGTCGGCCCAGTCCAGCGAGTCGATGTTCCACATCACCGAGCGCAGCCCCAGCTTGGACAGGATGGCCAGGCCCTCGGCGTTGTGGGCGCCGTACGGGAAGCGGAACAGGTCCGAGCGGCGCTGGTCGGTGGCCTTGAGCAGCGCGTCGGCGTTGGCGATCTCGCCGTACAGCTGCTCGCCCTTTTCCTTCGACAGCAGCGCGTGGCTGAAACTGTGGTTGCCCACGGTGTGGCCGGCGTCGATCAGGCGCCGGCTCTCGGCCGCGTTGGCGCTCAGGGTCTGCTTGCCCTGCGCGTCGAGCTTGCCCAGGTTCTGGCCGACCTGGAAGAACACGCCCGGCACGTTGTACTGCTTGAGGATGGCGGCCACCTCCTCGGTGTAGCTCTTGTGCGGGCCGTCGTCAAAGGTCAGCACCACGGTCTTGGGCGGCAGCGTGTTGCCGAAGATTTCCTTGGCCTGGACTTCCTGCTCGGCGGTCTTGGGCTGCTCGGGATACGGCACGATGACGCCGTAGTCCTTCATGATCTGCTCGCGGCCGTACAGCTGGCGCAGGTGAGCCACGTAGTCGTCCCAGCGCTCGCGCTTGGGCGTGATGGCGCGCGTGTCGAAGCGCGAGAAGATGTCGCTGATCTCCTTGTCGTACTGCTTCTCGATGTCCTCCAGCGCGGCCAGGTCCTCGCTGACGCGCTTGTGCAGCTTGATCGCGGGCAGGGTCTGGTCGGCCGCCGCCAGCTTCTGCAGCGACAGCAGCACTTCGCGGAAGGCCAGGCGGTCGGCGTCGAACAGGTCGCTGGCCGACTCGATGTAGGACAGCAGCGTGTCGGCGGCGGCGTCGCGCCGGGCCGGCGGCAGCGCCTGGGTTTGCGCCAGCAGCGCCTGTACCCTGGCCAGGCGCTCGAGGTTCTCGTGGAACAGCGACTGCCCGACCTGGCCGGCGGCCTTGCGGTCGGCCTCGGACAGCGTCTTCTCGTCGGCCAGCAGCACGATGATCTTGCGGTAGGCGGCCAGCATGTCGCGCAGTTCCGGCATGACGTCGGGCGCGGGGACGGCGGCGGCCACGGCGGCGCCGGACGGTTCGGCCGGCTGCCTGCCGCGCAGCGCGAGGTAGGCGCCCGCGCCGGCCACGGCCACCACCACGGCGGCTATGCTCAACTGCTTGATATATTTCATGTGCGGAGTCTGGAAAAAACGAATCCCGCATTCTATGACATATTTGCTAATGATTCACTTTGGGGTCAAGTCTGGCATTCGGACACGAGCTCTGCCCTAAACGCCGACTACGGCCGGGTTCGTGTCCGAATGTCAGACTTGACCCCACCGTAGCCGTCGGTCAATGTGCGCAGGAAGGCCACCACGTCGGCGATCTCGCGCTCGCTCAGCGCGGGCTGGCCGCCCGGCCGGCCGCCAAACGGCGCCTCCATGTTGACGTTGGCCTCCAGCCCGGCCGGCTGGTCGTCGAACTTGTGCACGCCGCCGTCGGCGCTGCGCGGATACCATTTCTGCGGCGCCGTGTCGCGCTGCGCGTAGAAGCGCACCACCTGCGCCAGGTCGTTGAAGCCGCCGTTGTGGAAGTACACCTGCCGCAGCGCCACGTTGCGCAGCGACGGCGTGCGGAAGCGGCCGCAATATTCCCGGTGCTCGCGCAAATCCGCGCGGTCCGGGCCGCACAGGCCGAGGTCGAAATACGCCGGGTCGGCGTTGACCGCCAGCTTGCCGTTGCGCGGCACGCCCAGATTGATCAGGCCGTAGTCGGTGAACTGCGGGAAGGCCCCGCCCTGCCCGATCTTGCTGATGTGGCAGGACGCGCAATTGCCCTTGTGCTCGTCATTGAACAGCGCCAGCCCGCGCGCCTCCTGCGGCGTCAGCACCGCCTGCTTGCGCAGGTAGGCGTCGTACTTGCTGGTGTAGGGGTAGAAGTCGGCCGGGCTTTGCTGGAACACCTCCAGCGCCATCAGCACGCCGCGCATCGCCGCGTCCGGACGGTCGAAGATGGCCTCGCCGAAGGTGCGGCGGAACTGCGCCGCCAGCGGCCCGGCGCGCAGCCGCGCCACCACCGCCGCGTCGTCGCGGT
>NZ_WWCX01000186.1:0-4957 GCF_009857655.1 Duganella vulcania | reverse complement strand
GGCGCTGCCGCCCGGCCACGGCGTGCACTGGCTGGAGGGCGCGCGGCGGCGCGCGGCCGCGCGGCTGATGTTCCGCAACGCCAAGCTGCGCCTGACGATGCCGGAGGCGTGGCAGGTGCACAAGTCGGTGATCGAATGGAACGCCCGCTACAGCGACGACCGCATCCCCGACCAGGCGCTGGGCGTGGACGCCGCCACCGCCAGGCTGATGCGCTGGATCATGCAGCGCTGGCAGCGGGTCGAGTTCTTCAACACCTGGCTGGCCGGCACGCTGGCGCCGCGCCTGCAGATGGACCTGATCCCCGGCCTGGCCTGCGCCGCCCACTTCGTGCTGACCGCGCCGCGCCGGCCGCAGCGCGTGGACGACTACCTCGACGCCGGCCGCGCCATGCAGCGCTTCTGGCTGACCGCGACCGCGCAGGGCCTGCAGCTGCAGCCGGAGATGACGCCGCTGATCTTCGCCCGCTACGTGCGCGAGGGCCGGGTGTTTTCCGGCACGCCGGGCATGCAGCAGCGGGCCGAGGCGCTGTCGCGCCAGGGCGCGGCGCTGACCGGGCCGGCGGTGTGGGAGACGGCGGTGTGCATGGGCCGCATCGGCGCCGGCAAGCCGGCCACGGCACGCTCGCTGCGGCGGCCGCTGCGCGACTTGCTGGTCGGCCCGTCCGGCAGGCGATGAGGCGCGATCCACTGACGGCGTTCTTTACAGTGGCGTACCGCGCCGGCCGCGCGCGGCGCCCAAGTCCTTGATTCCGCGCGCTTTACCGCCGCTGGCAGGGCTTTTGCTCAACATGCAGGCGGCTCCCATTCCGGGGGCGCGATCCAGCCAGGGAGCAAACATGAACACCTACCAACCGGCCATGGCCGCCGCCATGATCGCCACGGCGCTGGCCCTACCCACCGCAGCCCACGCCGGACCGGCGGTCGGGCTGGACCCGACCGGCAACAGCGCCTACAGCAGCTATGCCGACCTGTGGACCAATGCCACCAATTCCGCGCTGGCCACCAAATTCCAGAGCGACTTTACTCTTGCCCCCTTCACGCCCTACGTCAGCGAATTGCGCTCGCAGATGGTGATCGGCACCATGGCCAACGGCGGCACGCTCATCACGCCCGGCGGCCTGAACACCAATTACGAATTGAGCGCCGTGGTGCGCTTCGAGGAACTGGTGGACCGCCAGACCGACACCACCGCCCACTTCACGCTGCCGAAGGACCAGTCGGCCGGCATGGATGTCGATCCGCTGCACGACAAGGTGCAGAACATCGCCTTCTACTTCGACCGCTTCGGGCCGGGCAACGCCAGCCAGGCCGTGCCGGGCGACGGCCCCGGCACCGTGCGCTGCTACGGTGCCGGCAACACGGCGGGCTGCGGCGGCGCGGGCGACCTGGACGGCGACGGCGTCATGGTCATGTCCGGCCATTTGATCTTCAACGAAGCCAACGTCACCACCGCCGGCGGCATCTCCACCGGCGCGTTCGACATCCGCTTCCAGATCGATTTCGTGGACAGCCGGTATCTCGACGTCGCCACCGGCTCGGTGTTCCAGAACAACATCACCGGTGCCGCCACCATGCCCTCGACGTATTCTCCGGCGACCATGTGGGACGGCACGGCGGCAGGCGGCGTGCCGTTGATGAAGTTCGATGGCTCGGGCTCGTTCGCGCTGGCGCCCCTGCCGGAGCCCGCCACGCTGGCCCTGGTCGGGATCGGCTTCGCCGGCTTGGCCCTGGGCCGGCGGCGCAAATTGCCCGCGTAAGCAGGGAGGGGCCGGCGCCGCGGCCGGCTCCTCAACCGCCGGCGGCCGCACGCTGTACCGCCGCCTCGAAACGCTGCGCCATGTCGTAGCGCTGAAACAGCTGCGCCACCTGCATCGCCGCCCCGCGCGCGGCCGGACGTTCCAGCAGGTCCAGCACGGCGCGGCGCACAGCATCCTCGTTCAAGCGGTCCGACCTGAGCAGCGTGCCGGCGCCCATCGCCGCCACCGCGCGCATGTTCAGGTACTGGTCCAGATTACCCGCGATTCCCAGCACCGGCACGCCGGCCGCCAGCGCCTGCTGGCTGGTCGGACTGCCGCCGTTGCAGACCACCAGCTGCGCGCGCAGCGCGGCCTCCTCGCCCGGCAGGTACGCCGCCACATGGGCGTTGTCCGGCGGCTCGCCCGGATCGGCCTGGCCGGCGGTGGCGGCCATCACCCGCACCGGCAAGGGCGCCAGCGCCTGCAGGATGCGCGGCAGCAGCGCGCCCTGCCCCGAGCTGCCCAGCGTGACATACACCAGCGGCCGGTCGGCCGGCAGCGCATCCCACCAGCCGGGCGGCTCGGTGGGCGGCGACCAGGTCACCGGTCCCAGGTAGGAATGGCTGGGCGGCAGGCCAACCGCCGGAAACATTTCGGCTATGTCGGGATACAGCACGTAGTCGGCGTCGGCATACACGCTGCGCAGGTCGTAGCCCAGCGATGGCAGGCGGTAGGCGCGCCGCACGCGGTTCAGCGGCACGCTGTGCAGCGCGAACGCCAGCGGCCGCACCAGGCGGAACAGCCGGTCCGCCAGCGCGATCGGCAAGGCCCGCGCCAGCCCGATGGCCGGCACCGTGTAGCGCTGCGGCACGTAGGGACTCCAGTAGGCGTTGATCAGGCCGACGTACGGCACCTGCGCCACGCGCGCGCTGACCGACAGCGACAGGCGAAAATCGCCCACCACCAGGTCCGGCCGCACGGCCTGCAGCAGGCGCAAATCGTCATGCACATAATTGTGCAGCGTGGCGGCGTCGTACACCGGCTTGCCCGCCGCCAGCGCCGCCAGGAAACGTGCGCTGGAAATGCTGCTCAGCGGCCAGGTGCTGAACCGGCTGCCCTGCAAAAAAGCCCCGTAGCCGGGGGCGCAGGCGAAGTGCACGTCGTAACGCTGCGGCGACAGCGTGCGCGCCAGCGCCAGCGGCCGGCCGACATGCGCCAGCGTCACCGCCTCGGCCACGAAGAGGATTTTTTTGCGTTCCATCGCGCCAGCTTGCGCCCCGGTCCACGGCGTTGTTTGAGCCGGCGCAAAGGTGCGGGCATTAGACGCACATCAAGATCGGCCGGCACTGAACGCTATATTTTTCCTATTGGCACTTATTGACCAGCTTGCCGCGCCGACGATTTCGGCGCCCACCGTTTGCTACCGCCTACAGCGATGTTCAATTTCAAGCGTTCCGGTCTGAGCCAGAAACTCACCATTCTTTCCGTGCTGTCCACCGGGAGCGCGCTGTTGCTGGTCTTCATCGCCTTTGCCGCCACGTCCGTGCTCAGCCGCACCGACGACGAGCGCAAGCAGCTGTCCTCGCTGGCCGGCGTGATCGGCAACAACAGCGCGGTGGCGCTGCGCTACGCCGACGGCAAGCAGGCGCGGCAGACGCTGTCCACGCTGGCGGTCGAGGACGAGATCCTTCAAGCCGTGCTGTACGACAGCACCGGCAAGCAACTGGCCCGCTACCAGTCCGCCGCCCTGCCCGCCGGTCAGGACGCCCCGGAGCAGCTGCCGGCCGAGGACGCCGTCCAGGAAATCCGCACCTACCAGAGCGGCCCGCTGTGGGCGCCCGCGCTGCGGCTGTACCGTCCGGTGCGCGACAGGGACGAGCTGGTCGGCACCGTGATGATCGAGAGCGCGCAGACCCGCATGTGGCTGGACCTGTTCAAGAACCTGGCCGCCGCCGCCGTGGCCGCCATGCTGTCGTTCATGATGGCGCTGCTGACGGCGGCCCGCTTCAAGGGCAGCATCGCCGAGCCGGTGGGCCAGCTGATCGCCGCGGCCCAGCAGGTCAGCCGCGGCCAGCCGACGCCGCGCATCGTCCACCAGCGCAGCGACGAGCTGGGCGCGCTGACCGACAGCTTCAACGACATGCTGGCCCAGGTCGAGGCGCGCGACGGCGCGCTGGCGCAGTACCGCGACCAGCTGGAACGCCAGGTCGGCGTGCGCACCGAGCAACTGGAAAAAGCCAAGAACGCCGCCGAGGCCGCCAGCCAGGCCAAGAGCGCCTTCCTCGCCACCATGAGCCACGAGATCCGCACGCCGATGAACGGCGTGCTGGGCATGACCGAGCTGCTGCTGGCCACCCGCCTGTCCGAGCAGCAGCGCCACTACACCAGCATGGTCAAGCGCTCGGGCGAGCATTTGCTGGTCATCATCAACGACATCCTGGACTTCTCCAAGATCGAGGCCGGCAAGCTGACGGTCGAGTACATCCACTTCAATTTCCGCGAGCTGCTCGACGACATCGACAACGTCTTCTCGCCGCAGGCCCAGGCCAAGGGCATCGAGCTGGAGCTGGCGATCGCCTACGACATCCCGGTCGCCATCTGCGGCGACCCGAACCGGCTGCGCCAGGTCATCTTCAATCTGCTGGGCAACGCGATCAAGTTCACCGAGAGCGGCAAGATCACCGTCAAGGTCAACGTGGTGCACGAGGACGCGCAAACCGTCGGCCTGCGCTTCGAGGTGCACGACACCGGCATCGGCGTCTCCAACGAGGCGCGCGCCCGCATCTTCGACTCGTTCTCGCAGGCCGACGGCTCGACCACCCGCAAGCACGGCGGCACCGGCCTGGGGCTGGCGATCTCGAAACAACTGGTGGAACTGATGGGCGGCACAATAGGCGTGGACCATGCGCTAACTCAAGGATCGATCTTTTGGTTTGCCGTAAATTTTGACAAGCGTCGCATCGATGTCGACGATCCTTCTTTCCACGCCACCCAGGAATGCCGCGCTTTGATTGTCGATGAGAACCCCTCCAGCCGGGGTGAGCTGGAACAGCTGCTGGCCAGCTGGCGCGTCGCCTCCACCAGCGCCACCGCCACCGACGCCCTGCCGCGACTGCGCCAGGCGGCGGCGTCCGGCCATCCCTACGACGTGGTGCTGCTGGACATGGAACTGCCGCGCACCAGCGGCCTGGCGCTGGCCGCCGCCATCCGCGCCGAGCCCG
>NZ_WWCX01000185.1:0-5293 GCF_009857655.1 Duganella vulcania | reverse complement strand
TCTCGCCCTGCAGCAGGTCGCGGTCGATGGCGGCGGCCACCAGGCGCGCCGCCTGGCCCGTGTCCGCCATCAGCGTGTCGCGCTCGCGCTGGTAGAACTGGGCCACCACGGCGCCGAAGCCGATCACCGTCGGCAGCGCGCACGCCAGCACCAGCAGCGCGATCTGCGAGCGGATGGATGGCAGGCGGCGGGGCGGTGCTGGCACGTGGTGGGCCTCGGCGGTGATGCGGGTTCAGGCAGGCAGCACGATAGTAGCCGAGACTGGCCGTTTCAGAAAGCGATTTTGTCCATGTCAGAGGGGCTTGCCACGGGCGTAGCTCCAGGCCAGCTCGGCCATCGGCCTGGCCATGCGGCCCGATTCCAGCGCCTGCGCGCTGGCCGCCGTGCCGTCCACGTGGCGCTTCATGATGCCTTGCATGATGCTGGCCAGGCGGAACATGTTGAAGGCCAGGTAAAAGTTGAAATCCTCCAGCCGGATGGCCTTGCCGGTGCGCTCGGCGTAGCGGGCGATGTATTCCTGCTGCGACGGGATGCCCAGCGCCGCCAGGTCGAGCCCGGCGATGCCGCGGAACTGGCCGGGCGCGATGTGCCAGCTCATGCAGTGGTAGGAGAAGTCGGCGAACGGGTGGCCCAGCGTCGACAGTTCCCAGTCCAGCACGGCCAGGATGCGCGGCTCGGTCGGGTGGAACAGCAGGTTGTCGAGGCGGAAGTCGCCGTGCACGATGGAAGTGTCCTCGCCGGGCGGAATGTGGGCCGGCAGCCACGCGATCAGCTGGTCCATCGCCTCGATGGACTCGGTCTGCGAGGCCAGGTATTGCTTGCTCCAGCGCTCGATCTGGCGCGCGAAGTAGTTGCCCGGCTTGCCGTAGTCGGCCAGGCCGATGGCCGCGTAGTCCACCGTATGCAGCTGGGCGATCACGCGGTTCATCTCGTCGTAGATGGCGGCGCGCTCGGCCGGCGTCATGCCGGGCAGGGCCTGGTCCCACAGCACCCGGCCCTCGACGAATTCCATCACGTAGAAGGCGCGGCCGATCACCGATTCGTCGGTGCACAGCGCGTACTGGCGCGCGGCCGGGAAGCCGTGCTTGCTGAGGGCGTCCATCACGCGGTACTCGCGCTCGATCGCGTGCGCGGACGGCAGCAGCTTGGCGGCCGGCGCCGGCTTGGTGCGCAGCACGTAATGCCGGCCGCCGATGCTGAGCTTGTAGGTGGGGTTGGACTGCCCGCCCTTGAACTGCTCCACGCCCAGCGTGCCTTCCGGATAGCCGGCCACGTGCTGGCGCAGATAGGCGTCCAGCGCCGCCACGTCGAACTGGTGGCGCGCCGACACCGCCTTGGTGCCGATGAATTCTTCGAACATGCTGTCTCCCGCTGTTATGAGTAGCAGCTATTCTAGTCCAATAAAAGTACGTGCGTGCTTTTTATTTTCAGAAGGTGAAACTTTGTCATGTGACAATTCTAGGGTATTTCATTAAATAAATATTGGTACAATTACTTCTTATTAAATCAACTCAAAGGTGAACGTGTTCAAAAAATCCTTGGTATGTTGTGTATTGACTGGCGCCATGCTGGGTGCGGTCTCGGTGCCGGCCATGTCAGCGCCGAAAGCGGTGCAGACAGCGTCCAGACTGGACCGCTTGCTTGCCCCGATCAAGTCCAAGCAAGACCTGGAGCGGTATTTGGCGGTCACGCCTGAATATCAGTCGGCCTTTTCCGTCTTGACGCCGGCCAGCCGCAGGGCCTTCATCGACAGTCTGACATTCAACCAAAACGGATTGACCGGTTTTTCATATCGGGATTTGCAAGCGGAGTTGACACCGACCCAGATCGACAAAATCCTTGCGCTGTTTGGCGCGCGTAACACTATCGCGTTGATGCAACCGGTCCGCGTTGTCTCGGCCAAGGACAGGAAACTGATCGCGGCCCGAAGCTTCAGCCGTTGCGGCAGCAGCGAATGCGGTGAAGACGGAGGCGGCTATTCCGATGATCCGGGTGGTGGATGGGACGACGGCGGCGACTCGAACGAGCCGGCCGAGCCGGCTGAGCCGCCTTCTCCGCCGGCGCCAGATCCGAACGACACCACGGATAAAGACGTCGCTGGATATGCGTGCACGGCACGCGCCACATGCGAGGTTAAAAACTTCAGTATTTGTCGCAAGGGATGTTGAGCTTTCCCGCCGATTTGACGGACATGCCTGGACCGCCGCTTATTTCCCGCCGCCGCGCTTTGCGGTTGGCGGCGGGCATGGGCGCGTGGATGGCGGCCGCTCCGCTGGTCCGTGCCGCATCGCCGGCCGCTTTTGAGCTGGCGCCGGCGGTCTTTGAAGAGTATGTCTGGTCCTTGCATTTGCCGCAGGCTGACGCCGCGCCGCTTTACCTTGCGTATTACGCCGCCAGGCTTCGTACGGCGAACTCCATGGCGCATCTGAAGCAGTTGCCGACGCAGGCGGTAGCCAAGGCCTTCGATGAGCTATATGCGATTATTTTTTATACGGCCGATCAACAGGTTCTGCATCACCTGATCGACGTCCTCGGCGTCTTAAGCCAGCGGCAGCAGGCCACGCAGCTTCCACTACAGCGGACCTACAACGCTTGCTATTACTGCCGGAGAGCCGATGCCGCCAGCCAGCTGGTCCTGAAATTTCCCGGCCATTTAAGGCTGGCCCCGGACATCCGCCTGTCCACCGGCGCCGGCATCGCCACGCCTACCGTGATGCATCTTGCTTCCGGGCGCAGCGAGCTGTTTGCGATGGCTGGTTCGCTGCCGGAAAACCCTGCGGTATTGATGATCACGCATCCCGGTTGCCATTTTTCGCTGAACGCTTTCACCGCGATAAGGGAAGAGCCGCCGCTGATGCGGCGCCTGGAGGGGAGGTTGCAGCTATTGGCGCCTCATCAAATAGACTTCGACGTCGATGACTTTGTTAAGTGGAATCACCGGTATCCGTCCATGCCCATGTCTCTGGCATATCATTGGCGCGGCTGGCCGATGCTGGACATGCGTGAAACCCCCACGTTTTATTTCATCAAAGGTGGCATGGTCCAACACGTTATGAAGGGATGGCGGGACGACACGGCCAAGGACCATCTTCGGCTCGGCTTGGCGAAGATAGATTTGTAGTCATATCAATGAAGAAAACCATATATGGGGCGCTGGTCGCCGGTGCCGGGTTCGCGGCGTTTTTGTTAAGTGCATCACCGTCTTCCGTAGCCCCGGCCGATGCCGGCCATGCCGCCTGGCCGACCCAGTCTGTACCGGCTCCGGTCACTTCCGTGGCGGCCAGCAGCCATGCGCCCTGCGAACAGGCCACCGCTGAACCGGACGAGATTCGCCAGTTTTCAATCAGTCGATTGGCCGGTCAAGTACAGCTTGAATTGTCGACGGCATTGACCGATCCGGCATCCGCATTGACGAAAGCCGAGCAAGGCCATTCCGCTGCGGCGATTGCAGTGTTGTATCTGGCGGCGAATTGTTCGCGCCTGAGAGGTCGATTCGATTTCTTTGGATTGGTGCCGGACGACTTGGATTTGCCGTCCATGAGAACCTGCCGCCAGTTGCCCCGGCAACTTAGGCGTAGCCCACTCACCGTCTTGGACAAGGTGATCGAGGCTTCGCCCGAAGCACAGTTGCTGTATGCCGCGAATGGGCTCCTGGTGCGGCAGGCCCGGCTAGCGGAAGTCGTGCCGGGTTCGCCCGGCCGGGACGACGCAGAACTGGCGTCGGAATTGGCGTCGATAGAAAAGAAGGCGCTGCGTGCCGCGCATGCCGGCGTCAGCGAGGCTTATTTGTTCCTGGCGATGCACTATGACGACGGCAGTTTGGGCGCCGTTGACGCGCATAAGGCCAGTTATTTTGCCCGGCAATTTCACGCCGAGCGGCCGGACGCCGGCGCAGCCCGGCGGCTGGCCTATTTCAAGCAACGCTCGCCGAGCGAAGCAGCGCCGGCAGCGCCATGCGGGAAGGGTGGAGGAAGCCGGGTCATCAACCCGTTTTCCGGCCGCGGTTGACGTGGCGAGCCTGATCGCGTCGGACCGCCGCCGCGTCAGAAGAACAGGGCGGTGCGCTGGATGACTGTGCCGTTGTTGGTGTAGGGGGCGGTGGCGCGCACCGAGCCGGTGTTGTATTTGCCGTCGTCCAGCTTGCTGTCGACCTGTTCGGCGAACGAGTCCGGCAGGTTGTCGAGGCGGATGCCGTTGCCGCCACGGCCGCCCACCACGTCGTTGTAGATGTAGACCGCGCCGCCCTGCGCGCTGGTCATGAAGTCGGTGGTGCCGTTGAACGAGCCGGTGATGAAGCCGGCCAGCGCCAGGTGCTGCGGCGCCAGCTGGTATTCGGCGATCTGGCCGTCGCCGTTGCCGTTGCCGGTGGCGCCCGGCGCGTGGGTGGTGGCCTGCGGATCGTCGCCGGGCAGGGCGTGGAACTTGTCCTGGTAGGAGTTGACCGCCGCCGACAGGGAGTTCGATTGCTGGATGATGTTCTTGACCTTGGCGCTGTCGATCAGCCCCTGCCCCTTCAGCACGCCGCCCAGCAGCAGGCCGATGATGACCAGGACAATCGCAATCTCAACCAGGGTGAAGCCGCGTTGGGCTCGCTGCATGGGGCATCCTTTCGTAACGGTGTCGGTGGCGCAAAGACTTCGCGCGCTGTAACCATCATGATAGACGGAAAGTGCCGTCCCGCCTAGCGTGGCTGATGCGCCGGCGGATGCGCCGGCGGCGGCAGGTCTTGCAGCCGCCGTTCCAGGAAACGCAGCTCGTTGGGGTCGGTGATCTGGCCGCTCGACAGCAGCGCGCCGATCAACGCCCGCGTGGCCTCGGCCTGGTCCATGTCCTCCACCACGAACAGCTCCAGTTCGCGCGCCCAGGCCGGCACCTGCGGGCCGGTGGCGCGCAGCCGGATCGCCTGCGCGTAGCGGCGCGCCAGCGGCAGGTCGTGCAGCCGGTGCTGCGCCACCACGGCCGCGTGGGCCAGCCACGGCCAGCGCCGGTCCGGGTCCTCGCCGAAGCGCTCGTAGACCAGCTCCAGCATCTGCCGCACCCGCGCCGGATCGCCGACCGCGCCGTACACCTCGCTGGCGGCCAGCAGCGGATACTGGCTACGCGGATCGAGCTCCAGCACGCGCTCCAACCACTGGCGGATGCGGCCGTAATCGAGGTCGCGCCAGGCGATGGTCACGCCGGCCTGGTCGTCGTGGCCCTGCACGTACAGCATCAGCAGCCGCGACAGCGCCAGCGGATCGCCCAGGCTGGCCAGCCGCAGCGCGGCCGGCGACGGCGCCGGCGGCAGCGCCTC
>NZ_WWCX01000184.1:0-5340 GCF_009857655.1 Duganella vulcania | reverse complement strand
GAGGCGCCGGCCCCGGCCTGCGACAGCGCGGCGCCTGAAGCAGCGCCGGCCGAAGCGGCGCCGCCCGCCGGGCCGCAAAAGAAGATCGGCTAAACAAAAACGGGACAGTCTGACTGTCCCGTTTTTTTATGAGCGCGCCGCCTCACTCGATGCGGCAGGCCTCGGCAAACGCCAGCCGCGGCGCGCGCGGACGCAGCTTGGCGATGTCGCCGTAGCCGAGGTTGCACAGGAAGTTGGACTTGACCGGCGTGCCGGCAAAGAAGGCGGCGTCCACCTTGGCGTTGTCGAAGCCGGACATCGGTCCGCAGTCGAGGCCGATCGCGCGCGCCGCCAGGATCAAATAGCCGCCCTGCAGCGAGGCGTTGCGGAAGGCGGTGGACTGGATCGCCGCGTCGTTGCCGGCGAACCAGGAGCGGGCGTCCACCGCGGGCGACAGCTGCGGCAGCTTTTCATAGAACTCCATGTCCATGCCGATGATGACGGTGACCGGCGCGGCCATGGTCTTGTCGGCGTTGCCGGCCGACAGCGCCGGCAACAGCCGCGCCTTGGCCTCGGGCGAACGCACAAACACCAGCCGCGCCGGCGAGCCGTTGGCCGAGGTCGGCGCCCATTTCATCAGGTCGTACAGCTGCTCCAGCTGGGCGTCGCTGACGGCGCGGTCCTGCCAGCCGTTGTGGGTGCGGGCGTTGTAGAACAGGGTGTCGAGGGCGGTCTGGTCGAGCATGAGGTGATCCTTCAAGTTTGAGAAATTACGGTGGTGGCGGTACGCATTGTAGCCAGCGGGTACAATGGCGCCATGTTTAATCCATCTTCCGACGACGTGCGCCGCTTCTTTTGCGAGGTCTACCGCAAGCAGCGCGCCAACGAGATCCTGACGCCGCTAGAAACCATGGCGGGCGACTGGGTGCGCCACCATCCCGAATACCACGACCTGCTGGCCGACGTCGAGCACGCGCTCACGCGCGACTACTCGGTGGGCGGCGCGCAGGCCAATCCGTTCCTGCATTTGTCGATGCACCTGTCGATCGACGAGCAGATCTCGATCGACCAGCCACGCGGCATCCGCGACGCCGCCACCGCGCTCACGCTCAAGCTCGACGACGCGCACGCGGCGCAGCATGAAATCATGGAATGCCTGGGCGAGATGATCTGGACCGCCCAGCGCAACGGCACGCCGCCGGACGGCGACGCCTACATCGAGGCGATCAAGCGCCGCCTCTGAACAGCCGGGGTCGTGTCCGAATGTCAGACCTGACCCCATTGTTGCATTGTTGTTAGCGGTGCACCGCCAGCGTGCCTGGCAGGCTGTGCAGGTAGGCCGCCAGGTCCTTGATGTCCTGGTTGCTCAGCGGTTTGACCTGGCCGGTCATGATGGCGTTGTTGCGGCCGTTGGCGCCGTCGCCGCGCTTGTAGGCGGTCAGCGCGTGCTCCAGATAGTCCTTGTGCTGGCCCGCCAGCTTCGGATAGGCCGGGTCGATCGGGCTGTTGAAGTCCTTGCCGTGGCAGGCGAAGCAGCTGTACTTGTCGGCCAGCGCCTTGCCGGCGTCGATGTTGCCGCCGGCGATGGCGGAGAAGGAGGCGCAGCACAGCACGGCGGTGATCAGTTTTTTCATGGGCTCGCTCCTCATTTCGCGGCGGTGGCGGTGGCGGTCTGCTGCGCATAGAACGCGGCGACGTCGGCGATGTCCTGGTCCGACAGGCTGGCGGCGATGCCCTTCATCGACGGGTGCTTGCGGTCGCCCTTCTGGTACGCCTTGAGCGCGCTCTCGATATACTTGGCCGACTGGCCGCCGATCATCGGCACCTGGAACACTTCGGGGAAGGTGGCCTTGTAGCCGGGGATCCCGTGACATCCAATACACATTTCAATCTTCGCTTTGGCGTTCTGGGCATTGCCCACGAGGTCCGCCGCCGTGGCGATTTGAGCTAGGCCTGCGAGCACGAGAAGTGCGGTGATTTTTTTCATGGTATTTGCAAGGTAAGTAATCGGATACTACCGCGGATGCAAAACTTGACTTTTGCACTATTAATCTTCGATTCTAACTCAAGACTTTCTGCCGCGCCACAGAGAATCATTGCCGCCACAACACACTGTCCGGCCGCCCCACCCGAGCACCTCCTCTAGCGAACTCCCCTATACTGTCGCTACTCCCTTCTTTTTGAGACCGACACGCATGCACGCCCCACAACGCTTCGAAGGCTCCGACCAGTACGTCGCGACCCATGACCTGAAACTGGCCGTGAATGCGGCTTTGACGCTGCAACGCCCGCTGCTGATCAAGGGCGAGCCGGGCACCGGCAAGACCATGCTGGCCGAGGAGGTGGCTGCCGCGCTGGACATGCCGCTGATGCAGTGGCACATCAAGTCCACCACCAAGGCCCAGCAGGGGTTGTATGAATACGACGCCGTGTCGCGTTTGCGCGACTCCCAGCTGGGCGACGAGCGCGTGCGCGACATCCACAACTACATCGTCAAGGGCGTGCTGTGGCAAGCCTTCACCGCGCCCGAGCCGGTGGTGCTGCTCATCGACGAGATCGACAAGGCCGACATCGAGTTCCCCAACGACCTGCTGCGCGAACTGGACCGCATGGAGTTCTATGTGTACGAGACGCGCGAGATGGTGCAGGCCAAGCACCGCCCGCTGGTCATCATCACCTCCAACAACGAGAAGGAGTTGCCGGACGCCTTCCTGCGCCGCTGCTTCTTCCACTACATCAAGTTCCCCGACCGCGACACGATGGCGCAGATCGTCGCGGTGCACTACCCGCACCTGAAACAAGAACTGCTGGCGCAGGCGCTGCAGACGTTTTACGAGGTGCGCGAGGTGCCGGGCCTGAAGAAGAAGCCGTCCACCTCGGAATTCCTCGACTGGCTCAAGCTGCTGCTGGCCGAGGACCTCCCGCCCGAGGCGCTGCGCAGCCAGGACGCCAAGGCCATCGTGCCGCCGCTGCACGGCGCGCTGCTCAAGAACGAGCAGGACGTGCACCTGTTCGAGCGCCTGGTGGCGATGAACCGGGCCAACCGATGATGCACCAGCTCGCCCGCCCCGCCGCGCCGGTCGCGCCCGTCACCTTGGAATTGCACGGCGTGCGCCTCGAACCGCTCGGCCCGCAGCATGCGGACGGCCTGCGCGCGGCCGCCCACGACGGCCAGCTGTGGACGCTGCGCGTGACCTCGGTGCCCGAACCGGACCAGGTCGACGCCTACATCGCCACCGCGCTGGAGATGCGCCCCGGCCGGCTGGCGTTCGCCGTGGTCGATGTCGCCAGCGGCGCGGTGCTCGGCACCACCAGCTACCACGACATCGTGCCGGCCATCGCCCGGCTCGAGATCGGCTACACCTGGTACGCCAAGAGCCGCCAGCGCAGCCACGTCAACACCACCTGCAAGCTGCTGTTGATGACGCACGCCTTCGAGACCTTGGGCGCGGCGCTGGTGGGCCTGCGCACCGACAATTTCAACTTCGCCTCGCAGGCCGCCATCGAACGGCTGGGCGCGAAGAAGGACGGCGTGCTGCGCCACCACGCGCTGCGCCGCGACGGCACCGTGCGCGACACCGTGATGTACAGCATCGCGGCCGGCGAGTGGCCGGAGATCAAGGCGCAACTGCGCTACCAGCTGGCCCGCCACGGAACCCGCTGACATGCTGATCGACTTCTTCTTCACCCTCAAGGACGCCAAAATCCCGGTCACGATCAAGGAGTTCCTGACCCTGCTCGAGGCCATGCAGCACAGCGTCATCGGCGCCTCGATGGACGAGTTTTATTATCTGGCGCGCCTGACGCTGGTCAAGGACGAGGCCCACTTCGACAAGTTCGACCGCGCCTTCGCGCTGTACTTCAAGGGCATCAACGCCGCCTTCGAGAGCAGCGGCGCCATTCCGCTGGACTGGCTGGTGCAGCGCATGCAACGCGAGCTGAGCGAGGAGCAGAAGGCCCAGCTGGAAAAATTCGGCTACGACAAGCTGATGGACCGCCTGGCCGAGCTGCTCAGGGAGCAGAAGGAGCGCCACGAGGGCGGCAGCAAGTGGATCGGCACCGGCGGCACCTCGCCGTTCGGCAACGGC
This sequence comes from Duganella vulcania, assembly GCF_009857655.1. Classification (NCBI taxonomy): domain Bacteria; kingdom Pseudomonadati; phylum Pseudomonadota; class Betaproteobacteria; order Burkholderiales; family Oxalobacteraceae; genus Duganella; species Duganella vulcania. The sequence continues at coordinate 1,273 of NZ_WWCX01000184.1, read as the reverse complement.
GGCACCAACCCCGAGGGCGTGCGCATCGGCGGCAAGGGCGGCAACCGCACCGCGGTCAAGGTGTGGGAGGCGCGCGCGTACAAGGACTACGACGGCGGGCGCGAGATCGGCACCCGCAACATCAAGGTGGCGCTGCGCCGGCTGCGCAAGTTCGCGCGCCAGGGCGCCGAGGACGAACTGGCGCTGGACGCCACCATCCGCGCCACCGCCAACAACGCCGGCTACCTCGACATCAAGATGCAGCCCGAGCGCAAGAACAACATCAAGGTGCTGATGCTGTTCGACGTCGGCGGCACCATGGACGACCACATCGAGCGCACCGAGGAGCTGTTCTCGGCCGCCAAGTCCGAGTTCAAGAACATGGAGTTCTTCTACTTCCACAACTGCGTGTACGACTACCTGTGGAAGAACAACCGGCGCCGCCACGCGGAGCGCTTCCCGACCTGGGACATCCTGCGCAAATACCCGCCCGACACCAAGCTGATCTTCGTGGGCGACGCCACCATGAGCCCCTACGAGGTGCTGCAGCCGGGCGGCTCGGTCGAGTACAACAACGCGGAGGCCGGCAGCGCGTGGCTGGCGCGCTTCACCAGCGCCTTCCCCAAGTTCGCCTGGCTCAATCCCGAGCCGGAGGGCGTGTGGCAGTACCGGCAGTCGGTGGCCCTCATCGGCCAGCTGATGAACGGGCGCATGTTCCCGCTGACCATGGACGGCCTGGAGCGGGCGATGCGCACGCTGAGCAAATAAACCGGGGAACACAAGTGTTGCCCGTGTAAAACAATGTAAAGATAGAACGCTACAATTTTAAACAAATATTAACTTGTCATCGTATCGTACGACGTATAGCCTGTCTTTTCTTTATGCTGTAGGCCCCCGCCCACAACGACACAAAGACCGCAGGTGTTTATGCTTCGAACAAAAAAAATCCAGCTGCGCCTGCGCAGCGTGGCGCGCCACGCCAGCCTGCGCCTGGTGTGGACCTTTTTGCTGCTGCTGGCCGCGCTGATCGTCCTGCTCGACCTCGACACCGGCGCCACCATCTCCTACTCGCCCTTCCTGGTGGCGCCGACCGCCTTGGCGGCCTGGCTGCTGGGGCGGCGCGGCGCGCTGCTGTTCGTCGTGCTCTCGAGCGCGGCCCGCGTGCTTGACTACGCCACCACCCGCGGCCAGCACGACGGCCCGGCCCTGCTGCTGTACGAGCTGCTGCAGAGCGCCGCGCTGTACGGCCTTGTCGCGCTGCTGGTGCTGTACCTGCGCGGCCGGCGCGACGCGC
>NZ_WWCX01000183.1:0-5481 GCF_009857655.1 Duganella vulcania | reverse complement strand
GCCGGCCAGCTGCACGACGCGGCGCCAGACATCGGCGTTGTCCGGCCGCAGGTTGCCGCCGATGATGACCAGCGAGCCCCTGGGCGCGGGCGGCGCGGCCTCCGTGGCCGCCAGCGCGGCGCCCGGCGGCATGGCGCACATCAGCGCCCAATGCATCAAGATCGACATCCGCATAACCGCCCCCGCGATGAAAAAATGGGATGGCGCCCGAAGGCACCCTCCCATTCAATATACCCGATTTCGCGCCGCCGCCGGCGGCAGCGGCGGCATCAGCGATAGCGGTACAGCGGCTGCTGCAGCTGGATCGGCCGGATGTCCATGCGCAGCTTGAGCACCGAATACGCCTCCACCTCGGTCGAGCTGTAGCCGACGCTGTTGATGGTCTTACTGAAGCGGAACTCGAAGCCCAGGTCCGGATAGGCGTCGCGCGGATTGCCGAAGGCGATGCCGATGGCTTCCTGCTGGGCGTTGTCGATCAGGTTGACCATCAGGTCCAGCACCGCGTTGTTGCCCAGGATGTCGTTGGTGTAGACCGGCTCGCGCGTGTCGGGCTGGTTGGGGTCGAGCTTGTTGTCGGCCTTGTCCGGCGACGGCGTGAACTCGCGCGTGACCAGGTTGAACTTGTCGCCCCGGTCCAGGTAGCTGATGGTGGCGTTGCTGATGTTGAAGCCCTTGACGCCGCGGTCGGTGATCGCGGCCGACAGGTCCAGCAGCAGCGCGCCGCTGTAGCCGATGATCTCGACATCGCGCTTGGCGTTGACCACCATCGCGCTGTTCTCGTCGATGCCCAGGCCGATCTGGTAGCCCTTCTTGAGCATCACCGGGATCATGCGGGCGAAGCGGCCGCGCACCAGCAGGTGCTGGTCGACGAACACGTCGTCGCCGATGAAGCCCAGGCCGGGGGCGATCTCGTGGCCGTCGTTGACGCCCTGCTTGAGCATGTCCAGCGTCGGCTTGGCGTCGTAGAACATGGTGGTGCTCATGATGGCCGCGCCGGCGCTGGAGCCGGCCACCACGCCGCCGTCGCGGTACACGTCCCACACCGCGTCCAGCGCCGCCGTGTGCTTGCCGTCCGGGCGCACCAGCGCCTTGGTGATGCGGGCCTGGTCGCCGCCGGTGAAGTAGATGCCGGTGGCCGAATGGATGGCCGCCACCACTTCCGGATCCTCGGCCGCCTTGCGGTAGTCGCTATTGGGCAGCGTCACGCCGAGCGGAATGAAGAAGGCCTGGGCGCCGTACTGGTTCAGTTTGTTGACGGTGTTCTGGGCCGACTTCTCGGGATTGATCGAGGCCGAGCCGAACACGCCGATGCGCGCGCCCTTGCCGCCGGCCAGCTGCACGATGCGCTGCCAGACTTCGGCGTTGTCGGCGCGCAGGCCGCCGCCGATGATGACCAGGCTGCCCGCCGGCGGCGCCAGCACCGGCTTGGGCGGCGGCACCGCCTTGGCCGGCTTGCTGGACTTGACCGGCGCTCCCTTGCCCGGCGCGGATCCGCTCCCCTGCGCCGCGCACACGCCCGCGCCGGCGACCACCAGCAGCCAAAGCATGACGAGACGCCGCAGCGTAAAACCTGTTAATTTCATGTTGCCCTTCCGATGAAAACCGGCGCCAGGCTCTCGCCCGGCGCCGTCGATAATGCAGATGATACCAATCTATTACGTGACGCGCCTTAAAGCATCATTACGTTACATTACTTGAAGGCGTAATTGGCGCTGGCGTAGAAGCGGCGCCCGCGCGGATCGGTGTAGGTCGGATCATAGCCCGAGATGAAGTAGAAGGCCTGGTTCGAGTACGGCGGCGCCGTGTTGAACAGGTTCTGCACGCCGGCGCGCAGCTTGAACGCCTTGGTGGCCTGCCAGGCGCCCGACAGGTCCCACAGCGAGTAGGCCTTCACGTGGTTGGCCGCCACCACCGTGCCGTCGTCGGTGTTGATCGCCGAGTTCTGGTCCTGGTAGCCGCTCGAATACGTGTTCGACAGGCTGGCCGAGTAGGGGCCGCGGTCCCAGTCGAAGGTGATGGTATGGCGCCAGCGCTGCACCACGCCGTCGGTGACGAAGCGCCCCAGGTTGCTCAGGTAGGGGTCGCCCACGGCGTTCTGGATCTTCGAGTTGAGCACATAGGTGCCCGACAGGTGGCCGCCGAAATTGCCGGCCCAGGTCTTCACGCCGCGGTAGTCCAGCGTCAGGTCCAGGCCCGAGGCCAGCTGGGCGCCGCGGTTTTCCTTGCGCAGGTCGATGTAGTCGATGGTGCCGTCGTCCTTGCGGTGCACCAGGTCGCCGTACTTGGCCAGGTTGCCCAGGATGATGTCGTCGCCGATCTCGCTGATCAGGTCGGTGCGCTTGATGTTCCAGTAGTCCAGCGTCATCGACACCTGCTTGGACGGCTCGATCACCATGCCCAGCGAGTACTGGCGGCTGTGCTCGGGCTTGAGCTTGGCGTTGGAATAGCGGCGCGTGTCCCAGGCGTCGGCGCAGTCGGCCAGGCTGTTGCCGACCGTCGCGCACTGGACCGGGTCGGGCAAGGTCGCGGTGCTGCTGTAAACCGTCGGCCGGTACAGGTCCGACATCGACGGCGCGCGGAAGCCGCGTCCGGCCGAGGCGCGGAACAGCATGGTCTTGGCCGGCATGTAGGTCACGCCGATCTTGGGGCTGGCGGCGCCGCCGACCACCTGGTAGTGGTCGTAGCGCGCCGACAGCTGCGCCTCCCACTGCTTGGTGAACGGCAGCAGCAGCTCGCCGTACACCGCCTGCACCGTGCGCTTGTCGCTGGTGGCGCGGCCGCCCTCGGGCGCGGCGTCGTTGTTGATGTTATCGCTCATCAGCAGCGCCGACGGCGTGAAGTCGGTGCGCTCGTGGCGCAGTTCGCCGCCGACCGCCAGCGCGGCCTCGCCGCCGGCCAGCGTGCCGACCGCGTGCGAGACCTTGAAGTCCAGCGAATCCATCACGCCGCGCGCGTGGCGCACGTCGTCGTTGACCTGGATCGCGTCCAGCAGCGCCACGCCGGCCGCGCTGGACGGGCCGAAGGGGTTGATCACGCCGTCGTAGATGCCCTGCACCAGCTTGTCGTACAGCAGATAGCCGTGGGTGTCCTTGTCCTTGATGGTGTTGACGCTGTGGTTCAGGCCGATGTCGTAGTCGAAGCCGCGCGCGCTGCCGGTCAGGCCGACCACGTAGCGCTGGCTCTCGCTGGTCAACTCGCTGGTGCGGCGGCCGGCGTCGTTCAGGCGGATGCGCAGCGTGACGTCGCCCACCACGTCGTCGTCCGCGCTGGCCTCGTCCGAATCCAGGTTGTACTTGGCCAGGCCCGGGATCTTCTTGTAGTTGATCGGCGCGCTCACGCGCGCGGTCGAGGCCACGTAGTGGGTCTTGGAGCGGCTCAGCGCGATCTCGGCGAACAGCTGGGTGTCGGCGTTCAACTGCAGCACGCCGCGCGTGAGCAGGTTGGCCTTGTCCGACTTCGGATACAGCTCGGTGTCGCCCATGTAGTTGTAGGTGCAGGCGTCGACCCCGCCGATGCCGGCCGGCAGGTACAGATTGGCCGGCGGCGCGCAGCCCGGCACCGACAGGTTGATGGTGCGGTTGGTCAGCGGCTTGCCGTTGAGGGTGAAGCCGTTGTCGTTCAGGTAGTCGCGCTGGGCGCCGGTCAGGCGGATGTTGGCCGGCGACGTGAAGCCCGACAGCAGGTGCGGCAGGCGCTCGGGGATCTGCAGCTTGCCGATGAACTTGCGCTGCGAGGTGCTCAGCGCGTCGGTGCGCTGCAGGTCCACCACGGCGAACACATTGTAGCCGTCCCTGGCCAGGTCGCCGGTGCCGGCGGTCAGCGTGGCGGTGCGCTTGCCGGCGCCGCCCTCGTCGGTCTTGGCGCCGTAGGCGTTCAGCTCGACGCCCTGGAAATCCTTGCGGGTGATGAAGTTGATCACGCCGCCGATGGCGTCGGTGCCGTACAGCGCCGAGGCGCCGTCCAGCAGCACCTCGACGCGCTGGATGGCGGCGGCCGGGATGTTGTTCAGGTCGACGCCGGTGTCGTCGCCGGGCGAGGCGAAGTTGGCCATGCGGCGGCCGTTGAGCAGCACCAGCGTGGACGAGGTGCCGATGCCGCGCAGGTTGGCGCTGTTGAAGCCGCGCTGGTCGTGGCCGTCGGTGATGCTGGCGCCGTCGGTCAGGCCGCCGACGTTGGCCGACACCCGCGCCATCAGCTCGGAGGCGGTGGTCACGCCGGCCTTCTCGATGTCCTCGCGGGTGATGACCTGCACCGGCAGCGCGGTCTCGGACTCGATGCGGCGGATCGCCGAACCGGTGATTTCCACCTTCGGCATCACCGTAGGCGTGGCCGTGGTGGCGGGCGCCTCCTGCGCCAGCGCCGCCTGCCCCAGCAGACCTGCCACCGCGCCAGCGCCCAAGGCCAGGCGCACCGATCGCGCCATTGTCGAAACTCGCATGCTATGTACATCACCCATGGTTATTCTCTCTGACTGTTATATAAATAATTTCATTAAACTAACTGTACGCACATCGACGGGAAAACTCAAGAAACCCGGCCCCGTTTCGCCGCGCAGCGATTTACTTTGTGAAAATAGTGCTACATACTCAATCTTTGTCGAAAAAACCCGCCCCGCCATGCAAGTACAACAACACCCCCTGACCGGCCCGCACAGCAGCGCCGCCTACCAACTGACCAGTTTTCACTACGGCCGCCCCGGCACGGGCAAGAAGGTCTACATCCAGGCCTCGCTGCACGCCGACGAGGTGCCCGGCATGCTGGTGGCGCAATTCCTGCGCAAGGAGCTGGCCGCGCTGGACGCGGCCGGGCGCATCGCCGGCGAGGTGATCCTGGTGCCGGCCGCCAACCCGATCGGGCTGGCGCAAGCCATCCACGGCGCAGCCTTCGGCCGCTTCGACCTCACCACCGGCATCAACTTCAACCGCTCGTACAAGCACGTGGCCGACGACCTGAAGAAGTCGCTGGACGGCCTGCTGGGGCCGGACGCCGACGCCAACGTGCGCCTGATCCGCGAGCACGCGCGCGCCTCGATCGCCGCCTGGCAGCCGGCCACCGACGCCGACGCACTGAAGAAAACCCTGATGACGCTGGCGGTGGACGCCGACATCGTGCTCGACCTGCACTGCGACAACGAAGCGGTGCTGCACATGTACGCCGGCACGCCGCTGGCCGAGGCGGCCGCGCCGCTGGCGGCCATCCTGGGCGCGCACGCGCTGCTGCTGGCCTACCAGGCCGGCGGCGAACCGTTCGACGAGGCCTGCAGCCGCCTGTGGTGGGACCTGGAGCGGCACTTCGAGGGCCGCTACCCGATCCCGGCCGCCTGCCTGTCGACCACGGTCGAACTGCGCGGCGAGATGGAGGTCAGCTACGCGCTGGCCGAGCGGGACGCGGCCGGCCTGATCCAGTTCCTGACGCTGAGCGGCGTGCTGCGGGCGGCCGATGCCGACGCGGCGGCCGCGGCGGCCGTGCTGCCGGCGCCGC
>NZ_WWCX01000182.1:0-5490 GCF_009857655.1 Duganella vulcania | reverse complement strand
CGTTGCGGCAGCAGCCAGGCCCACGCGGCGGCGCCGGCCACGCACAGCGCGATGGCGATGCAGGCCGGCGCGCCGATGCGCGTCAGCGCCAGGCGCGTGCGCAGCGCAAACGCGGCGAGGTTCACGTTGTTCATCGCGTTACCCATGTCGCCTCCAGCTGGAAGCGCAATGGCCGGTTGGGATCCTGTTCATTGATTTCGTGGCGGGTCAGCACCACGCCGGTGAACAGCTCCTGCTGCTTGAGCTCCGCCACGTAGGCCACCATGTCGTCGCTGGTCCTGGTTTCGGCGGTGATCTTCAGCGCCTGCTTGCGCGGGTCCGGCTCCATCGCCACCAGCGCCACGCTGCGCGGCGTGGCCGCGGCCACCGCGTCCTGCAGGTCGCGCCACGGCAGGTTCAATTGCATGATGGCGCCGTTGACGAAGACTGCCTGCCCTTCCGGTATCGCCACCTGCGCCACTTCCACCGGCCGCGCCGAGATGGCCGCCGCGCGTTCGCGCACGTGGCGCAGCTCATGCTCGCGCAGCCGCTGCTGCTCGACCAGCTTCCAGCCGCCGAACGCCGCCGCTGCGCACAGCACCAGGCCGGCGCCGCCCAGCGCCAGCAGCGCGGGATGCGTGTGGAACAAAGTGCGGCGCAGGCTGCGCGGCGCGAAATCGATATGCATATTCTTCATACCGCGCTCCCGCAGCGCGCCATCAGCGCCATGGTCGACAAGCCGCCGCTGGACGCTTGCTGCGCCTGGTCCAGCACCGCGCATGCGATGTGGGCGGGATTGGTCACGGGCTTGCTCCACGCGGCCGGCGCGGCGCCGCAGACCTGCAGCAGCTCCGGCGCTTCCATGTCCAGCAGCAGCGCCTCGCGCTTCAGCGTCTGGCCCAGCCAGTACTGGTCGGCGCCCTGCCCGGCCGGCATCGGCAAGGCGCGGATGGCGCGGATGCTCTTGCCGTCGGCTTCGATGGCGGCCAACGTCAGCAGGTGGTCGTGTACGAGGCCGAACCACGCGCCGGGCTTCAGGCCGCGCCGCCAGCGGTTGTAGGCGGTGATGAAGTGCGGTTCGATGCCGACGATGTGCAGCTTGAATTCCTCCGCCACCTTGCCCAGCACGGCCAGCAAGGCGCGCGGCACGGCGGCGGCGAAGAACGGCTGCGTGGCGCTCCAGTCGCCCGATATCTGCCAGGCCGACGGCGATTCGCCGTACAGCGACTGGAAGCGGAAGCCAGCCGCCGCTTCGATGTCGGCCAGGCGCGCCGCGTCCGGCGGCGGAACGACGCGCCACAAGCGCGTCAGGTCGTCGGCCAGCACGATGCTGACCGGCCAGCCGCCGATTTCCTGCTCGCCCAGCAGCGCGCGCAAGGCGTTGGCGATGGCGTCGAACGGATGGTCGCCAGACGGCGCGAACGCGTGTTCGGCCAGCACCGTGACCGGCTCGCCGCGCCAGCGGCTCACGCGCAGCAGGCTCACGGCAAAGCCGGAGACGCCGATGCGCAGGGATAGGCCAATTGCTCTACGCATGCAAGGTTACTCGTTTGATTTCGGCCAGCGTGGTGCCGCCACGCTTGACCAGTTCCAGCGCGGCCTGCCGCAGGCTGCGCGTGCCGTTGGCGTAGGCCGCCTGCTTGATCTGGCGGATTGGCCGCTTGTCGACGATCAGTTCGCGGATCTCGTCGTTCAGCGTGAGGATCTCGGCGATCGAACGGCGGCCCTTGTAGCCGGTGCCGCGGCAATCGCCGCAGCCCTTGCCCTGCATGAAGCGGTACTCGTAGACGTCGGCGCGGGCCAGGCCGACGCTGGCCAGTTCGTGATCGTCCGGCGTGTACTGCGCCGCGCAGTGCGGGCAGTTGATGCGCACCAGGCGCTGCGCCCAGATGCCGTTCAGCGCCGAGACGAAGGCGTACGGGTCGATGCCCATGTGCGTGAAGCGGCCGAACACGTCGAACACATTGTTGGCGTGGACGGTGGTCAGCACCAGGTGGCCCGTCAGCGCGGACTGCACGGCGATTTCCGCCGTCTCGCGGTCGCGGATCTCGCCGACCATGATCTTGTCCGGATCGTGGCGCAGGATGGAGCGCAGGCCCTTGGCGAAGGTCAGGCCCTTCTTCTCGTTGACCGGAATCTGCAGGATGCCGGGCAGCTGGTACTCGACCGGGTCTTCGATGGTGATGATTTTCTCGCGTCCGTTGTGGATCTCGGTCAGCGCGGCGTACAGCGTGGTGGTCTTGCCGGAGCCGGTGGGCCCGGTCACCAGCAGCATGCCGTAGGCTTCCTGCGCCAGCACGCGCAGCGTGGCCAGCGACGGCGCGTCGAAACCCAGCGCCTCCAGCGTCAGCGAGCCGTAGGCTTCGATCATGGCGCGCTTGTCGAGGATACGGATCACCGCGTCCTCGCCGTGGATGCTCGGCATGATGGAGACGCGCAGGTCGATCTCGCGCGCGTTGGCCTCCACGCGGAAGCTGCCGTCCTGCGGCACGCGGCGTTCGGCGATGTCCAGTTCCGCCAGCACCTTCAGGCGCGAGATGATCTGCTCGGCGACGTCGATGCCGTTGACCGAGGTGGCGTGATCGAGCACGCCGTCCACGCGGTACTTGACGGCCAGGCCGCCGGCGGTGCTCTCCAGGTGGATGTCGGAGGCGCCGGCCTTCAGCGCGTCGTACAGCGTGGAGTTGACCAGGCGGACGGCCGGACTGGCCGCCTCCGACACCGAGGCGAACGACAGCACGGCGGCGGTCTTGCCGTCGCGCCGGCCCTCGCTGGCGCCGGGCAGCAGCGTGTCGGTGGCGCGCGCGGACTCCTCCTGCTTGGACAAATAGGCCTGGATGTCGGCCTGCAGCGCCAGCCGCGTTTGCAGCGGCGCGTGCGGCGTGGCGCGGGCCTGCGTGCCCAGCCAGGTTTGCAGATCGAGGTCGAACGGATCGGCGATCACGCCGACCACCAGGCCGTCGTGCCCGCGCAGCAGCACGCAGTGGCGCGCCAGGGCCTGCGACAGCGGCAGCAGGTCGAAGGCCGGCGTGTAGCCCAGCATGTCGACCGTCTCCAGCACCGCCATGCCGAATGGCTGCGCCAATGCCTGCACCACCAGGCGCGGTTCCATGTCGCTCAGCGCGACCAGTTCCTCGACCAGCGTGCGCTTCGATTGCTGGCGCAGGTGGCGCGCGCGCGCGACCAGCGCGGTGTCGAGCGCCGGCACCACGGCGGCGATGTGTGGGGTGGCCTGGGCCGTCATGACATGTCTCCGGCCAGATCGAAAATCGGCATATACAGCAGCACCACGATGGCGCCGACCACCAGGCCGATCGCGGCCATCAGCAGCGGTTCAAAGGTTCGGGTGAAGCGTTCTATCCAGCGGCTGATTTCGCCGTCGTAGAAGGCCGCGGATTGGGTCAGCATCGGGCCCATGTCGCCGGTGCGCTCGCCCACGCGCAGCATGCGCAGCGAGATCGGCGTGGTCAGGTTGCTGGCCTCGAAGGCGGTCGATAGCGGCAGGCCCGATTCGATGTCGGCGCGCGCCGCCTGCAAATTCTGGCGGATGCCGGCCGAGACCATGCCCTGCACCGTCTCGATCGCGTGCACGATGGTGATGCCGCCTTCGCTGAGCATGCCCAAGGTCAGGTACAGCCGCGACAACTCGTAGATGCGCACCCGCTCGCCGATGCCGGGCAGGCGCGCCAGCAGGCGGGCGAAGCCGCCGTTGGCCATCAGCTGGCGCACGCCCAGCGCCAGCGCGCCCAGCACGGCGGCGATGCCGCCCAACAGCAGCGTGGTGTGGGCGCCGGCGAATTGGCCCCAGTTGAGCATCTGCTGCGACAGCCACGGCAGGTTGCGGCCGGCGCCCTGGTAGACCTCGGCGAAGCGCGGCACGACATAACCGATCAGGAACAGGCTGACGCCGCCGCCGACCAGCAGCAGGATGCACGGATAGATGGCGGCCGACACCAGCTTGCCGCGCACCAGGTCGATGCGCTGCTGGTAGTCGATGAAGCGGGACAGGGAACGCGGCAGGTCCGAGGTGCCCTCGGCCGCCTTGACGATGCCGATATACAGCGGCGGGAACAGGTCGGGCTGCTCGGCCAGCACGGCGGAGAAGCGCTGGCCTTCGCGCAGGCCGGACAGCAGACGCTCCAGCACGCCGCGCGTGACGGGGCTGGTTTCCTTTTCCAGCAGCGCCTCCAGGCCTTCAACCACGCCCAGGCCGGCGGTCAGCAGCGCCAGCAGCTCCTGGCTGAACAGCACCAGCGAGAGGCCCTTGCCGCGTGGCTTGCCGCCGCGCAGGCCGAGGCCTCCACGCACCGGCGCGATGGCGCTGACGTACAGCCCGCGCGCCTCCACCTGGCGGCGCGCGTCGGCCTCGTCGCGGCCATCGATCACCAGGTGGGAGATGGCCATATCGGCCGACAAGGTGCGGACATCGAACTGCATGGCGAAAACGGCTTTCCGTGTCGGCGAGGCTTATTGTGAGGTGATGTCGGCGTCTTCGCCGGTACCGCCGGGCTGGCCGTCGCGGCCCAGCGAAGTGATTTCAAACTCGGCCTTGGTGCCGGGGGCCTTGTACTGGTAAGGGTGGCCCCATGGGTCCGGCGGCACGCCCTTCTTCAGGTAGGGACCGTTCCACTTGGCGCCGGCCGTGGCGGGCGCGACCAGCAAGGCGGCCAGGCCTTCGTCGGTGGTCGGGTAGCGGCCGACGTCGAGGCGGTAGGTGTCGAGCGATTTTTCGAAGGCTTCGATCTGCGCCTTGGCGATGGTCACTTCCGACTTGCCCAACTGGGCAAAGTACTTGGGACCGACATACGCCGCCAGCAAACCGATGATCACGATAACGACCAGCAATTCCAGCAGGGTAAAGCCGCCAGCCTTGTGCGCTGCGGTCTGACGGTGATACTTTGCGACTTCCATCCGAACGACTCCTTAATTCGCTAAGCCCGGAGGCTAGAAGTCAAAGGCTACCATGCGGTTTGCATACTCGACAATCTTTTCTTGCCGGGGTGTGCCAACCGTGCGCAATCACGCGGCCCTGGCCAGCGGCGGGAGCGGTTGCTCGAACAGGTGCAGCGCCATGCCGCGCGCGATCGCGTGGGCGCGGTTGGACACGCCCAGCAGGCGGTACAGGCGCTGCAGGTGGTTCTTCACCGTCAAACCGCTGATGCCGAGGATGAGGCCGATTTCCTCGTTGCTCTTGCCCTCGCGTACCCAGTGCAGGATTTCCATCTCCCGCGCGCTGACCGGCCGCGCCAGCGCGCCGGCGCGGGCCTGGCGCTGTTGCTGGCCCACCCGTTGCAGCGCCAGGTGCAGGTGCGGCAGCAGCAGTTCGAAGAAATACGCGTGGCGCGGGCGCGGCCGGTGCGGCAGGCCGAACAGCGCGAAGAAGGTCGAGCCGCCCGGCAGGCGCTCGGTGCCGTGCACCAGCAGGTTGTCCAGGCCCAGCGCGCGCAGCTCGTCCAGGAACGGCGCCAGCGGCAGCCTGGCTTCGCCGGCGCCGCTGGCGTCCAGCATGGC
>NZ_WWCX01000181.1:0-5605 GCF_009857655.1 Duganella vulcania | reverse complement strand
CGCGGGCGGCGCCTTGACCGGCGCCGCGCCGCGCAAGCTGGCGAAGGGGCTCATCGCTCGCCTCCCTTGGCGCCGGGGAACAGCGGCGGCAGGCTCACCGGGGCAGGCGGCGGCGTCGTCTGGGTGCGCGCCGCCGCGCCACCCATCAGGTGCAGGCGCATGCGCTTTTTGCGCGCCGTCTCGACCATCACGCCATTCGGCGCGATGGCCGTCACCCGCATGCCGTCGGCCAGCACGTCGCCGGCGCGCACCTCGACCACGGCGCCGCTCTCGAACAGCAGCGTCGCATATTGGTTCCTGCCGATGCCCTCCAGCGACTGCACCACCGGGTTGCCGCTGATCGGGCCGCTGCTCAGGCGCGCCCCCTCGTCCTGCCGGCCGGCGATCTCGTTCTGGCGCTGCAGGATCGCCACCTGCACCGCCAGCTGACGTTCGCGCGCCTTCAGCACCAGCGTTTCGGACTCGATGCGGGTCAGCGCCTCCGCAGCGTTGACGGCGGCCGGCGCCGGCGCGGCGGCGGCGCGGCCGCCTACCGCCGCCAAGGCGGCCCAGCAAAGCAGACGCAGACTATTTCGCATAAATGACTCCTTCCAAAGACCATATTCCAGCGCGGTAGCGCAAGCGCTCCAGGCGGACGCCGGGCATATCGAGCATGGCCGCCACTTCCAGCGGCGACACGCCCACCGGTCCGATCACATAGCGATAAGCATGCCAATCGGGAGGCGCGATCGCCGGCCCGGGAACGCCGGCCGGCGTCGCCGGCGCTGGCGCCTCCATCAAGGCCAAGTGCAGGTTCAGATGCATCAGCTGCAGCCTGGACTGGATGCCGGCCACCAGTTGCTGCTGCGGCAGCAGCGCTTCATCGACGCCGGCGCCGGGTGCGAAGGGCCGCGCCAGCGTGGCGGTGTCGCCGCCGATATCGACCTGGGCGCCGGGCACCTGCGCCAGCAGAAAATCGACGGTCGATTCCTTGCGCGTCCAGGTGTAGCGCTGCTCGGGCGCGCCGCAGCTGTATTCGGTCAGCGCCCAGCCGCCCGGCGTCAGTTGCATCAAGCCGTCGATGCACGCGCGCGCCACGCTGGTGGGGGCGGCGCTGTACGTCCACGGATGCGGCGCCGCCGCCACCTTGGGACGGCGCAGCTCGACCTGACGCAGCAGCTCGGCCTCCTCGGCCAGCCGCAACGCCTGTTGGCGCGCATGATACTGGCGCCAGCCCAGGCCGGCGCCCAGCACCAGCAGCGCGCACGCGGCGGCCACGCCGGCCGCCATGCGCGGCGACATGCGCGTGGCCGTCGGCCGCAGCCTCCACGCCCGGTTGATCTTGATCTGGCCGCCGCCCGGTTCTCCCAGCACATCCTCGATGCGCCGTTCGCGAAAATTGTGGAAGCCGTAGTGTTCCAGCTCCGCGTCGCCGATCACCAGGTTCCAGCCGCCCAGGCCATAGTCGCCATGCAGCCGTTCGAACACTTCCTCGCGGGTGCCGGCGAAGTCGCCGTTGGGCAGGAAATTGGCGTCGCGCACCGCGAAATAGGCCCAATTCCCGTCCGGCAGGCGGAAAGCGGCCAGCCAGTTGTGGACCGGCTGGTTTTCGCCGTCGTAGTGGGCGCCGTCGCGCGCCAGGCGGCCGGCCACCGCCGCCGCCAGCGAGTACAAGGTCTGGCGCGGGCCGGCGCCGCTGTGCGCAAATCCGGCCTGGGCGGTGGCGTACTCGCGCCGCAGCACAGCCAGATCGCAATCGATCTTGCGGGCCAGGTCGGCCGCCTCGCGCGCCAGCTCGCGCGGCCGCGACAGCGACTGCCAGAACAGCCCACAGATGAACTTGTGGCGGCCGAGCTGAACGATGGTGCCGCTCATCGCGCAGCCACCTCGGCGTTGCGCATGGTGGTCGGCGTCACCAGGATGACGATCACCTCCTTGTTGCTCTTGCGCGACATGCCGCCGCCCAGCAGGAAGTTGGCCGGATGGCCCACGCCCTGGCGGTCGAGATCCTCGTCGGTCTGCTCAAAGCCGCTGATGATCAGCGTCTCGTTGGACTTCATCGCCACCCGCTGCAGGAAGTTGCGGGTATCAAGCTCCGGCGATTCGATGCTGTTGCTGCCGCTGTCCACCTTGCGGATCTGGCGCAGCGCCGAGATGTCGGTGGAGAACTGCAGCATGACCGTTCCGTCGTCCAGCAAGTGCGGCAAAATGCTCATGTTGAAGCCCGACGTGACCACGCCGGGCGTCAGCGACGTCACCGTGCCGGACAGCGGCGAGGTGGTCGAGTCGGACGACTTCAGGTAGCTGGTCTGCTTGGCCACCTGCACCGGCACCGGTTGATTATTCAGCGTCACCACGGTGGCGCTGGTCTGGCGCCGCACCTTGCCCTGTTGCGACAGGGCCTTGATCATCAGCGTGCTGCCGGAGAATTTGCTGCCCGCCGCAGACAACACGCCGGCCGAAAAGGCGACCGGGCTGCTGCCGGGCGAACTGGCGATGTTGTTGCGCACACCGTAGCTGTTGTACAGATTGTTGTAGACCAGGTTCCAGTTGATGCCGTATTCGTCGGCATCGTTCAGCGTCACCGACAGCACGGTCACATTGATGGCGATCTGCCGCGACATCGCCTGGTTCTCGCTATCGATGAAGGCGGCGACCCGTTCCAGCACGTCGGGCGTGTCGACCACGGTGATGCTGCCGGTGGCTGGCGACGCCACCACCTGGCCGTAGGCGGACAGCATGGCGCCGATCGATTTCTGCAGATTGGAATACACCGACAGTTGCGAGCTGACCGCGGTATTCTGATTGTTGTTGGCGCTGACGCCGCCACCACCGCTGCCGCCGCCACTGCCGCCCCCGGTGGAGACGCCGCCACCGGAGCTGGCGCCGCTGCCGACCGTGGCGCTGAAGCTGGAGTCGCCGGGCAGCGCGTTGATCTGGAACGAGCGCGGTTCGGTATGGAAGAACAGGATCGTGCCGTTGCTGTATTTCCAGTAGACGCCGTAGCGCGTGGCCACCGTGTCGAGGAAGGTGCGGAAGCTGCCGTTGGCGAAGGCAATGTGTACCGGTTCCGCCTTGGCCGCGCCGCTCCTGGCCGCCGGCGTCTGGAGCGGCGGCACCAGCGGCGTGCCGGTGCCGGCCATGGGAGCGGGGGCCGATTGCGGCAACGCCCCGCTGGCCACGGCCAGCGCGCCGGGAGTGACCTTGGCGGGAATGCCCGAACGGACCGTGATGCGCTCGGCCAGCTCGGACAGCGATGCGACGGTGCGATCGAACGTGGTCGGCTCGCCAAACACCGGCGGCAGCACCGGCGCGCTGCTCACCTTGACCGCCTTGTGGCCGAGCCAGATGCCGTCGTCGTGCACGACGGCCGGCGCCGGCGCGACCGGCACGGGCTTGGCGGTGCCGACCTGGCCGGCCATTTCAGCGATCTTCTCCACCGATACGCCGGCGCCCTGGCCATCGCGACCGGCCGTGCCGGCGCAGGCCGCCAGAGTGCAGCACAGCAGCGCCGCGGTGATGACTCCAGCCCTCATGATTGCGCTCCTTTGACGACAATACGTATGACCCGGTTACCCTTGTAGAAGATCGCCTGCAACGGCGTCTCCGCCCCCGCCATGCTGCGCGCCACCGCTTCGATGGCCTGCTCGAGACTGCCGCCAATGCTGGTGTCGCGCTCGACGGCGTAATCGACCGGCGCTTCCCACACCAGCTGCCAGCCTTCGCTGGCGGCCCAGCGCAGCAGCGCCGCCTTCAGCGTCTGGTCGCTGAGCCTGAGCTGCCAGGTCGGCGGCGCCGGTGTCGGCGTCGGCGCCGCCGCGGCAGCCGGCAGCGCCGCTGGGCGGACGTCGGCCGGCTCTTCCACGCAGTCGGCTTCATTGATCCAGTATCCGTAACTGGGCTGCAGCAGCGGCGATGGAATGGCGGGCACCAGGCCCGGCATGCCTGCGCTGGCGGACAGCGGCAGGCACACGATCAGCGACAGCGCCACGCCGGGCGGATTCAACAAGTACTTGAGCATAGGCAGCGTCAATCCAAAACACACGAAGAAAAACCCGGTCCGTCCACATCGCGGCGCGCATATGCGGCGCCTCCTGTGACCATGAGTGGCGCGGCGCGCGGCGCGGTTCCATCATTTTGAAAATATTTTTTCCATGCGCGGCGAACCGGCCGTCGTTGCTGGCTTCCTGCAAAAAATCCTTGCGGTGAAACGCGGTTTGCTGATACAACTGCGGTCGCAACAATCACCTCTTCTTCAAGACGTCTTTCAGGAATCGATGGCATGCTGAATAAATCCGGGAGCATCGGCTGCTACGTGCGTAGCGACAGCCTGTTCGCCAAGCTGCAGTGCACGCTGCAGGGGGCCGGATTCAGCTGCGAGCGTTTCGCTTCCGAGAACAGCCTGTCGCGCATGTTGAGCCGGCGCGAATTCGCGCTGCTGATGATCGACATCGGCAACCACCGCGACGACAGCGAGGACTTCGTCTCCTGGTTGAACTGCCGCACCGGCAACAGCACGCCGGTCATCGCGCTGTCGCACGGCACGCCGGAGATGGCGGCGCTGGCGCTGAACGCCGGCGCGGACGATTTCATCGGCGCGCAGTTCGAGGCGGTTGAAGCGATCGCCCGCGTCCGCGCGGTGATACGGCGCCATCATCCGAACATGGCGCGCCGCACGATCGCATTGGGTAAATTCACGCTCGACCGCGATACGGCCAGCGCCACCTACGATGGCGTGCCGGCGGAACTGACGCCAAGGGAGTTCACCATGGCGTGGCTGTTCTTTTCATCGCCCGGCGTGTTCATCTCGCGCGGCACGATGGGCGCATCGATCTGGAGCGCCGACAGCGGGGTGGCCGGACGCACGATCGAACAGCACATCTACAAGCTGCGCAAAAAGCTGCAACTCGGCGCGGACCGGCGCGTCATCATCCGCACTTCGTACAGCCAGGGCTACCGGCTCGAATACACGCCCGAGGAATAAGGCCGGTACCGCCCGGGGCGGCGCGGTGCGCCGATTACTGCAGGCGCGCCAGTTCGCGCCGCAGGGCGGCGACGTCGCCGCGATGGCGGGTGACGCGTTCGGGCGGCGCGCGACCGGCCAGCAGGCGCGCCAGTTCGGCCTCGGCGGCCTGCAGCTCGGTGCTGATGATGTGTTTGCGATCGGCGTCCAGCTCGCGCTGGCGCTCAACGCCTGTGCGCGGAAAATCAGCCATCCCCAGCATCGGTGACGGCGCGCCGTCCTGCGCCTTTCCGGCGGCCGGCGACGGCGCCGCGCGGCGCGGCGCTGGCTGCGGCCGCAACACCAGCTCCCGCGCACCCGCCATGGGCGGACGGAAGTTGGTGTAGCTGACCACCCGCGTCGCCGGGTCCACATATTTGAACAGCGTCGCCTGCGCCGCCGGCGTGGCCACGGCCGCCAACAGCAGACAACCCAGGCGACGTCCTTTGCCTCGGCTCACCGCCATGTTGGCCCCGTGCGCTTGCAGACGACGGTACGCGGCTTCTTCGGCCACATCGTATCGGCCAACGACGGACGACGGAACGGCGACGCGGCGACAGCAACGCCGGTGGCAGTGGCGGCGCCGGCGCCATTCGCCGCGCCCGCGCCCGCGCCGGCGGCAGC
>NZ_WWCX01000180.1:0-5689 GCF_009857655.1 Duganella vulcania | reverse complement strand
GCACGCCGGCGCGCGGCGCCTGCGCGATCTGCCGGCCCGGCACGCCGGCGCCGCAGCTGGCGAAATACGACAGCTCGGCCGCGTCGGCCTGC
Source organism: Duganella vulcania (assembly GCF_009857655.1). Lineage (NCBI taxonomy): Bacteria > Pseudomonadati > Pseudomonadota > Betaproteobacteria > Burkholderiales > Oxalobacteraceae > Duganella > Duganella vulcania. The sequence goes on along the minus strand of NZ_WWCX01000180.1, from coordinate 5,597 downwards.
AGCACGCCGATGCAGGCGTACTTGGACACGCAGATGTTCTGCGCCACCCGGCAGCCGATCTCCACCAGCGCGCCGGGGTCGCGCTCGGCGCCCAGCTCGATGCCCAGCTCGATCAGCGCGGTCAGCCGCAGGCTCACCGCCTGCAGGCTGGAGAGCGAGCTGGTCAGGCGTTGCGTCATGCGGGTCAGGTTTTCCGGCCCCCGCTCATCGGTCTCCTGGGCCAGCTGCGACAGCTGCTGGCTGCTCGATTCCAGCTCGCCCAGGTACTCGGCCACCTTGTCGTCGATGTTGTGGAAACGCCCCTCCTGCGGCGGCTCCGGCGCGAACGCCGGCAGCGGGTCGTGCGCGCCCGCCTCGGCCAGCCCCAGCGCCTCGTGCACGGTGCGCAGGATCACTTCCGGATCGGAAGGCTTGGGCAGCACCCAGCGCACGCCGCACGACTGCGCCACCGCCATCGCCTCGCGCTCGCGGTAGGTGGCGGTGTAGAAGATCACCGGCACGTCGGCCGTCTGCGGGTCGCTGTGCAGGCGGGTGACGAACTCGTAGCCGTCCATGTTGGGCATCAGGATGTCGGAGATCACCAGGTCGGGCTTCTCGGCGCGCACCATGGTCAGGCCCTCGGCGCCGTTGGCGGCCTCCAGCAGCCGGTGGCCGCCGTAGCCCAGCAGGGTCATCAGGAACTCGCGGTTGAGCACGTGGTCGTCCACGATCAGGATGGTGGCGGTGTCGCTGTTAGCCGGGGGCGACACGTCCCCGCTCAAGAAAGATTCGATCTGGGTCACGAAGGTGTCGGGCTCGACCGGCTTGCCGATGTAGCCGTCGAAGCCGGCCTCCAGCAGTTTCTCGCGGTCGCCCGCCATCGCCAGCGCGGTCACGGCCAGCGTCGGGATGTGGCGCAGCGCCGGGTCGGCCTTGAGCTCGGCCACCACGCCGTAGCCGTCCAGCTTGGGCAGGTGGACGTCGCAGATGATCAGGTCCGGCAGTTCGCGCCGCGCCGCCGCCACGCCGGCCTCGCCGTCGGCGGCCGACAGCGGTTCGTAGCCGAACGCGCGCAGCAGGTACACCATCAACTCCATGTTGGTGGCATTGTCTTCTATGATCAGGATGCGTGCCGACACGTTGGGCTCCCCTTGTTCATCGTTCCAGCGGCAGCGCCAGGGTGAAACAGCTCCCGGCGCCGGATGTGCTGTCAAACAAAATTTCGCCATGCAGCATGGCGGCCAGGCGCTGGCTCAGATGCAAGCCCAGCCCGGTTCCCTCCAGTTCCCGCAACTTGCCGGCCTCCAGCTGCGAAAACGCCTGGAACAGCGTGGCGCGGTCCTCGTCGGCAATGCCGATGCCGGTGTCGCTGATGCTGATCATGGCGCAGGGGCGTTCGTGGCGCACGCCCTGGTCCAGCCGCACCGTGACCGCGCCCCGGTCGGTGAACTTGAGCGCGTTGTGGAGCAAATTCATCAGTATCTGTTGCAGCGCGCGGCGGTCGGCCGTCACCACCAGCTCGTCGGGCACGCTGACGAACTCCAGCGCCAGCCCCTTGTGCTGGGCCTGCGGCGTAAACAGCAACAACACCTCGTCGATCAGCTGGCGGCACGACAGCGGCGCCATGTCCAGCTTCAGGCTGCCGGTCTCGATCTGGGTCAGTTCCAGCAAGTCGTTGATCAAGGATAACAGATGACGGGCGCTGTGTTGCACCGTGCGCAGTTGTTTTTCCTGATCGTCATTAATGGGTCCAGGCAACTTCATCAGCATAGTACCCGTAAAACCGATGATCGCGTTCAGCGGCGTGCGCAATTCGTGCGACATGCCGTTCAAAAAACGGTCCTTGGCGGCGTTGGCGCGCGCCAGTTCGGCGTTCTTTTCCTGCAACGAGCGCTCGATCCGCTTGCGCTCGCTGGTGTCGCGGATCGCGCTCATCACCAGCGTGCCCTCCTCCGAGGCGATGGGGCTCAGGCTGATCTCGACCGGAAATTCCACGCCGTCCTTGCGCAGGCCGAACAGCTCGCGGCCGCCGCCCATGGGACGCACCACCGGCTGCTGATGAAAGTCGTGCCGGTGGCGCACGTGGCCTTCGCGGAAGCGCGCCGGCATCAGCTGCTCCAGCGCCATGCCGCGCATGGCCTCGCGCGGATAGCCGAACAGGGCCGCGGCCTGCTCGTTGACCAGCACCACGCGGCCGCCGGCGTTGGCCAGCACGATGGCGTCCGGCAGCGATTCGAGCAGGTCGCCGAAGCGCGCCTGCACCAGCTTGGCGTCGCGCAGCACCTTGAACGCGGTGACGTCTTTTTTGGTCCACAAGATATACTCGGGCTGGCCCGCGCCGTCGCGCACCAGCTTGGACGAGCTGTCGATGTACACCAGCGTGCCGTCCTTGGCGCGGCGCATGGTTTCATAGTTGGCGATGCCGCTGGCCAGGGTCTCGCGCACCACGTCGTCCTCGGCGCCGTCCTCGGCGGCCGGCGCGATCAGTTCGGCCAGGCGGCAGCCCAGCGCCTCGTCGCTGCTGAAGCCGAACATCGCCTGCGCGCCATTGGTCCAACAGACGACTTCGCCTTCCAGCGAAGTCAGCACAACCGCGTCCGGGGTTTCATTGAGGATTAGAGTGCCGAAGTCGGTAGCCATGGTGTCGCCTCGAAATGACATGACAATAAACATACAGTAAGCGGCAACGCGAAAATTCACACAAAGTCACAATCGCGCGGCGGCGGCGATTTCCTCCATCGCGCAATGCAGGATGGCCGGATGGCGGCCCAGCGCCACATGGCCGATCGCCCCGAACACCAGGTTGCGCGCGCCCGGCAAGGCGCCGGAATCCTGCGGCGCGACGATGTTGTCGTGGACAGAGTAGATGGAGCTGATCAGCCCGCGTTGCAAATTTGCCTCAGAGGCCGCCAGCGCCGCCAGCCACTCGCTGCGGTAGCGCATCTGCACCGCGTTGCCGCCCGGCCCGAAGTGGGCCAGCGCGGTGCCGTGGTGCGGCGTGCCCAGCGTGATGACGCGCGCCACCGCGTCCGCGCCGTGGCGGCGCAGCCAGGCGCGCGCCACCAGCCCGCCCATGCTGTGGCCGACCATGATGACTTGCCTGCTGCCAGTCTCGGCGCACAGCCGCTCGATGGCGGCCTGCACCTGCGGCACGTAGGCGTCGATCGGGGCGCCCGGCGGTTCCAGGTCGATGCCGTAGTGGCTGATGCCGGCGCGCGCCAGCCGCGCGCTCAGCGGCCGCCAGTAGCCGCTGTTGCAGGCGTAGCCGTGGATCAGCAGCACCGGCAGGCCGCGCGCCTGCGGCTGCAGTTGCATGCCGAGCGGACGCAGCATGTCGAAGCTGGAGGCCAGCATCGAGGCGCGGAATTCATGCAGGAACAGGCCGGCGGCGCGGGCCGGGTTGAGCGCGTGGTCGGCCGGCGTGGGCGCGCCCTTGCCCGCGCGCGAGCTGAGCAGGAAGTTGTTGGCCGACAGCGCCATCCGCACCAGCAGCACGCAGGCCAGGCCGAGCGCGCCATAGGCCAGCGCCGTCAGCGGCGGGTTCAGCGGCGCTTCCCACGCCGGCCGCCACACACGATGCAAGCCAACCGCCAGCGCCAGCGCGGCGCCGGCCTGCACCAGCAGCAGCAGGATAATCCAGCGTTTGATCATGCCGCCATCATACCCCGGTCTGGCCGGTCAGGCGCGCACCGGGATGGCCGCCGGCTTGCCGGTCAGCTGCTGCGCCAGGTTGCTGGCCAGGCGCGCCACGATGCCGTAGATCGACAGCTGCGGATTGGCGCCGATCGAGGTCGGGAACAGCGAGCCGTCGTGCACCGACAGGTTGGCCAGGCCGTGGTAGCGGCCGTCGCCGCCGGTCAAGCCCTGGCGTTCGTCGCCGGACATGGCGCAGCCGCCCATCACGTGCGCCGACACCACGCGCGTGGCCAGCAGCTTGAGCGGCAACGCGGCGATGCCGTCCCGCGCCTGCGCCCAGCTGGTGTAGCGCGGCGCCGACTCGTGCACCGGCGACACGTCCCTGGCGCCGGCCGCGAACTGGATCTCGGCCATGGTCAACAGCGCGCGGCGCGCGCCGTCCCAGATGAAGTCGCTGATCGGGTAATCCAGCACCGGCGCGCCGGCGCCGTCCAGCGCCACGCTGCCGCCGGGCGCGCCGGCGTGGAAGCCGTCGCGCAGCAGCGCCAGGATCACCTGCTTGTGCGGGAACTGCGCCATCTCGGCCGCGTGCTGCGCGCCGAAGCCGGCCACCGTGGTGGCCAGCAGCAGCGGATGCAGCGGCGGCACTTCCAGCTTGTAACCCATCGGGCCGTCGATCGGCGCGTTGTGCAGGAAGTGGTCGGAATACACGGTCTGCGGCGCGCCGGCGTAGCCGTCCACGCGCTGCGCGAAGGTGCCGGCCGAGATCACCACCGGGTGCAGGAAGGTGCGCTTGCCCAGCAGGCCGTGCGGATCGGGCGCGCCCGAGCGCAGCAGCAGCGCCGGCGTGTTGATGGCGCCGCCGGCGGCGATGAAGTGCCGCGCGCGCAAGGTGATGCGGCGCCCGGTCGGCGCGTGGCCGGACGCGTCCAGCGCCACGCAGTCGAGCTGGACCACCTTGTCGCCCTGGAGCACGAAGCGCTCGGCGCGGGCGCGCGTCAGCAAGGTCGCGCCCTGGGTCAGCGCCGACGGGATGGTGGTGACCAGCATCGACTGCTTGGCGTTGGTCGGACAGCCCATGCCGCAGTAGCCCAGGTTCCAGCAACCGTTGACGTTGCGCCGTATCAGCGCGGTCGGGATGCCCAGCTTGGCCGCGCCGCGGCGCAGCAGGTCGTTGTTCTCGTTGGGCGCGGCCGGCCAGTTCATGACGTTCAGGCGCTGCTCCATCATGCCGAACCACGGCGCCAGCTGTTCCGGCGTGTAGTCCTTTAAACCATACTGTTTATTCCAATACGCCAGCGTGATGTCGGGCGTGCGGAAGCTGCTGGTCCAGTTGACGGTGGTGCTGCCGCCCACGGTGCGGCCCTGCAGGATGTTGATGCCCTTGTCGCGCGTCTTGCGCGCCGCCGATTCCTGGTACAGCTGCGGATAGGCCTCGGCCTCCTTCATGTTGAAGTCGGACGAGGAGCGCAGCGCGCCCTCCTCGACGATCAGCACGCGCAGGCCGGACAGCGCCAGGATCTCGGCGCTGACGCCGCCGCCGGCGCCGCTGCCGACGATGACCACGTCGGCCTCCAGCGTCAGGTCGGCGTCCAGCCGCGCGCAGTCGGTCACGCGCCAGCCGGCGGCCAGGCCGGCCTGGATCGGATCGGGAATCGGGCCCTTGGCGGCGGCGATCGGGATATTCGTATTGCTCATTTTTGCAGCTCCTTCAGCGGGCCGGGATAGCCGATGCCGGCCCAGGTCGACGGCTCCGCGTACCATGAGCCGAGGATCAGGTCATGCAGCGCCAGGTAGGCCGTCTGCAGCATGGCGAGGCGGTGATGGCGCCAGTTCTCCAGGAAGGCGGCCACTTCCTGCGGCGCGGCCTCGCGCCAGCTGCCGGACACGCCGGCCAGCCAGCGCCGCGCGGGCGCCAGCGCGAGCAGGCCGAACAGGTCCTGCACTTCCTTTTGCGTGGCCAGCGGCAGGCCGTGGATGGC